>NZ_NHPG01000014.1:0-43092 GCF_002252965.1 Halorubrum sp. Ea1 | reverse complement strand
GGATGGGATGGGGTAGTAGCATGTACTATAGCGTGGTGACATTCACGACATCGCCTCCATATACTCCACCCACGGGATTACCGAGTGTGGTCGCGGGAGTCGAGACATTTGCTGGAACAGCGGCTATCGTGTTCCTCGGTTATATTCTTGGCTCCCGCGAGAGAATCTGACTAAACTAAAAATCGATGTTCGGTTGGATCGGAGTGTTCATTGTAACCGCGCCTCAACTGTTATTAATATCGGAATGACAGATGACCTTCCTGTTTCCTCTCCTCCAGATCATCTTGACCCTTCTGAGGTCCATCGTCTAGATGAGAAACTCCAACGAGGTAATCACAGTCTCGCGAATGCAAACCGTGAGAAAATTATATCCTCACTCCTCCAAGCTATTCGATCCAACGGAACTCGGAGGACACTAACGCAGTTCCATGTCCACAATCTCCTTCGAGCAGTGTTATTGCGTGAAGCAGATCAGAGCAGAAAAAAATCCAATCCGACTGGTCTGGAGATCTCCCCGGAACAGGATCCTGGCCTTCCGCCTCGGCTCATACAGTACGGCGTAGGGCTCGCGTTACAGACTGACACCGAAACAACCGATTGTGAATCATTCGAGTATATTGCGGCACATCTACTTGAGCTTAAAAACTGGTACACCCGTCATAGGAGCACATCCTTCCCAATCGACTCACCAAAGGCCGAACCATACTTCGGATTGGCATTTCGCGAGCTCACTACGCTTCGCCACGCAGATGGCTTTCAGATGCTTGAGAAAGCGTACCGTGCGTACAAACCTTGGGAAACAGAGATGGAGGAACAGCTTGGTTTTTCAATTGAGGATGCAGTATATTTTACACGTGAACTAAATGACTCGATGAGTTCAAGATTAGAAGGAGAGGAATTGGAAGTCGCGAAGTGGTCTCCATCACTATTGGATTTCTCTCAGAAGGCGATTGATCTCACGGAAGACGTGGTTTGGGCGTCTGAAGAAACTCTTGTTGATTGGTGTGTTGACACACCACGCTTCCACAATTTTCTCGATAGATTGATGATCAAACAAGGAAGTGATTCCGGATTTCGGACAGCACTGGATATAAATCCTCTAGAACGAGCACCGTTTATTAAATCTGAAGATGAGTACCTACTTCCGTTACCCCGCACCCTTCTGTATGCACTCGCCAACACCTTCTATTACGATTTGATCGATTCGAAGTTTGAGGGTGAATTTCATTTGCGTTTCGGTGATTGGCTTGAACAGTGGACGGCCGATTGTCTCACAGACATCTTCTCCAAAGACGAAATTATCCAGAACTACACTTATGAGTATGAAGGTGAGAAGGTTGAGGGCGATCTCTTGATCCTTCACGATGCTGAACCTGTTGTCGTAGAGTGTAAGGCTAAGAAACTGCGTGCCGGAACACGGAAGGGACATCTCGGTGGCATGGACGTTATCGAAGAAGATACTAAGCGAGGAATTGGAAAAGCATACGATCAAGCTGATCGACTAGTGTCTGGTGTGCAATCTGGACAGATTAACCAGATCAATAAATCAGACGGATCACCGATCGATCTTAATCCGGCCTCTTTCAAGAATGCTTATCGGTGGATCGTTCTCGGAGAGTCGTATGGGGGGATTGCAACCCGTGACTTCGCAAAAATACTAGACATCAGTCCTGTACCATATGTCTGTGATATTTACGACCTACAAATTCTCACGGAGGTACTCGATACTCCAGAACGATTGGTAAACTACGTCCATCGCCGGAGTCGCCAGACAACAGTTCAAACCCGTCTCTTTGGGACCCAATATATGAACTCAGAAATATTCAGTTCTGATGAAATCGATTATTTGGCCGTTTACAAGCGTAACGGCTGGAATTTTCCACATGGTGCTAAACGAATAACTGGTGCCGGAGATCAACTTAGGGAAGACACAATCGATGCGATCATGGACAGCGAGAAATTTCGCTTCAAGTTCTAATGCCAGCTGACACGGAGCGCCGAGGCGTTCGAGGCGTGAATGAACGCGATTCACAGCCTCAGCCGAGGATTTGTTAGTTACTCTGCGATAATCAGATACTCGTACCCGAAGGATACGTATCCAAGCAACAAGCCGATAATATGTCCACTATGAAATTCCGGCGAAAATACTGCTTCCTTCAGCAGGAATGCTGGTGCCCCGATTATTAGACAAATTACTCCAATTTGTTCTATACTTTCTCGAGATATCTCTACTCCCGAGGTGTATCCACCTACCTTATGTCGCAACTTGAGTCCGGCATATGCCCAGAAAGCCAGAATACCACCGCTGGCCCCGGCAAATATCCAGAACTTGTGAATAAACGCGGTCATATTGGATAAGTAGGTACCCAAATACCCTAGAAAAAATACCGTATATATAATATCCTTTTTGTCGAAATACGGCTCAGCAATCCCACCAGCGACGAATAAAAACAGAATATTACTACTAATGTGGGTGAGAGTAGACATGTCATGTGATATCGGAGCAAAGAGGATCCCTGGAGATACTATATTCGGCGGCTTCTGTAGATAAAACCACCAGCGAGCAGTATTTGCACCTAATAAATGAGAGACGCTCAACTGGAGTCCGTACCATGCCAGAAAGAATACGATAATAGATAGAGTCAATCTTCTACGTTGGACCCATTCTCTTATATCATCCATATATCTGGGTTAGTTATTTGATACTAAGACTGTTATATTTGAGGTCCAATATTGTTTGCCAGTAAGTCATCTTTTTGATATCTATTTTGTGCATTTTTGATATTGCTTACTACTACAGGATCTACGTACAGGAAACCGGAGGTATCAGAACAGTCTGATTAGGACTGCGATACCACCTATACGTAGGCCTGTATGCTAACAGGTCTCGACATCGGAGACTTCATCATTGAGCCTACCTTGTTCTTCGCGGAGAGAATGTCACTCTTTGTTGAGTACACCGCCGTCCCGATATTCGTCGCTTCGGAGGGCTCGAAATCTGTGTTCGGTCTATTATCCGAACCTGTAGTCTTCGTCGCGTCGATCATCGTATTCGGCGTGTACCTCGTGTTTCGCGCTGAGGCAAATGCCAGCCGGAGTTCAATTGCCGATGTTTCTCCCGACCTCGACGACGACATAGAAGTCGTCGAGGCAGAGGGTCACGACCTCAGCCACGAGTCCATCACTATGAAGGCCGCAAACGGGGACGTGGTGACGTTCAACGCTGAGGAGTTCTCACCACGACGAGTCCGCGTCGGCGACGGCTACCGGTGGCTTGCGGACCACGATGGTGAGCCAGTGGAGATCGAGGCGGACGCACTCGGGTTCGACCCGGCGGACCGCGCACGTCAGGCCTACGTCGATGGCGAGATCGACGAGGACGAGCTCGAGCGTCGGCTTTGGCACGACATGGATCTGGAGGTCGACGATGTCGATGAGTGACTGTGATTATACTGGCTGCAATTCTCGGATGGGTTTTCACACGAATACCGCCAATGCTCTAGTCTGAATACTCTGAAAAACCTGAGCGTTTGAGAAGTAGCACCATACCGTCGCTTCTATCAGCCGAGCTTTATAAACAAATGCGGCATATTGGATACCGTGCACCCAGCAGCTCCGTTTGTGATCGCAGTCGTGGTAGTGCTGGTGGCTGTTCTAGTTCTGGGGGCGTTTCTTTGTCCACCGGAGATGCCCTACGGAGTACTCTACTGGTGGATTTGCGAGGTCTAGTAAGGCGAGCGAGCCTGTACCGTCGGCTCGAAAACCGGACCCGATTCCGGGTCGGACTCGACGGTTCCTGAAACGAAAGAGATCTTCTCACGTTCTCTCTCTGCAGCTGCCGGGCTCATCTCACCGAGGTAGTGGTTTCTAAACGTCTCCCAGTCCTCCCAGCCCCCCCAACTCATCACGACGGCAGGAAGCACACCGCAGTCCCACAGTAAGTGACCGCCCCAGGTGCGACGGAGATCGTGGACGTCGAGGAAGGTCCATCCCTCGTCACTTGTCGCAGCGTACCGGCGTTCTCCGGCGCGCTTTACCCAGCGGTAGATCGAGTTCGGCTCGACATCGACGATCGGTTCGTCGGGGTCGCGTTCGTACGAGAGTGTGCGGACGGAGCTGGCGAGTTCCTTCGGGATCGGCGTCTCGCGATACTTCCCGCGCTTCGCGTAGTCGTTCCACACGCGGAGAAACCCGTCCGGAGCGTGAGTGAAGTCGTTGCTGGTGACGCTGGCGATCTCTTCGCGACGGAGTCCGGCCTGCACGCCGAGCCGAAACGCGATCTCCTGCTCAGGGGATTTCGCCTCGTTGATGAGCGCTGCGACCTCGTCGTTCTCGTCGCTCTGGCTGAGCCAGACCCGCTTCCCGCCTCTTTCGGGATAGTCGTCGAGTCGCATAGTAGGCTTAACAAGCTAACGCTACTAAAAACCATGCAAGATGGGTGTTCGAGGGGCCGGTTTGAGCGTGAGATCGGACCTATCGGTAGCCGAATCACGGATTCGCGTACAGGCAGTTGATTATCTTGTTTCAGTAATCGCCAATTTGTCAATTTTTTTACTGCACGACAAGAGTCATACTTTTCCAGAAACTGGATAAAACACAGCAAGTAGAATTGCAATAATAACAGTTATACTGTATAATTCCCACCACCAAGTGTGCAGAACACGCGAGTGATTCTACTGGCGGTGGTTGTGGTGACGGCATTTGTCGGTGCCTCGGGAACCGCCGCTGGAACACAGCCGGTAGGAGCAGAGTTTGAACAATCAGAGGGTGAAAAACTGTCTGCCAATTTAGACGCTCAGGAGCCAACGCAGACATCAAGTGGTAAGACTTGTGACTTTCCGCTCAACGTAACCGATGCGACAGGGACGGAGATCACGCTTGATAAACGACCGGATCGGATCACGACAACGAATCCATCAGCCGCTCAGACACTCTGGGAAATAGGCGCGCAAGACCGGGTTGTCGGCGTGACCCAATTTGCTGGGTATCTGAACGGGACTGACAACAAAACGAATGTCTCAGCGCAGTTCGGCGTGAGTGTCGAAAAAGTTGTTGCGACTGATCCTGATCTCGTGTTGGCACCGAATGCGTCAGCTGGTCAGGTAGCAGATCTCCGCGCACAGAACCTGACAGTCTACCATTTTCCGGCAGCTACCGATATTGATGATATCGCTGTAAAAACGGAACGTACGGGTCGTCTTGTCGGCAACTGCGAGGCAGCAGCCGAGATAAACAACGAAATGAACGAAACCGTAGACAGCGCTGAGAATCAGACCGCTGATCTCGATCGTCCTGATGCACTATATCCACTTGGAGGAGGGTATGTCGCTGCTAACAAGACCTTCATCAACGAGATTATGCAGATTGGTGGGACCACCAACGTCGCTGCTTCAGAAGGAGATGGGTATCCACAGCTTTCCGATGAGGTCATCCTCCAAACAGACCCAGAGGTCGTACTCGTAACCGATCAAGAGGGCTCAATCCTTGATCAGGAACCCTACGCCAGTACGACCGCTGGGCGTGAGGGAAACTATGTAGTTATGAAAACGAACTACCTCAATCAGCCGGCGCCCCGAAGCGTGATTGAGTCGACAAAGACGCTTGCGACTGCTGTCGAAGATCTCCAAACAGAGAACAAAGAAGAGGATACCATCGATGGTAGTGATACGTGTGGATTCCCGCTCAATGTAACAGACGCGACAGGGACGGAGATCACGCTTGATGAACGGCCGGATCGGATCACGACAACCAATCCATCGGCCGCTCAGACACTCTGGGAAATAGGCGCGCAGGAGCGTGTTGTTGGCGTGACCCAATTTGCTGGATATCTAAACGGTACTGACAACAAAACGAGTGTTTCAGCAGAATTCGGTGTGAGCGTCGAAAAAGTTGTTGCGACTGATCCTGATCTCGTGTTGGCACCGAATGCATCAGCTGGGCAGGTCGCTGACCTCCGAGCACAGAACCTGACAGTGTATCACTTCCCAGCGGCAACTGATGTCGAGGACATTGCAGCGAAGACGGAACGCACAGGTCGGCTCGTCGGTAACTGCGGGGAGGCTACTGAGATAAACGAGGAAATGAACCAAACCGTAGACAACGTCGAGAATCAGACTGCTGATCTCGATCGTCCTGATGCATTATATCCGCTTGGCAGCGGTTTCGTTGCTGCTGACAAGACCTTTATTAATGAGATCATGAAGATTGGCGGTACCAACAACGTAGCCGCTACGGAAGGCGACGGATATCCGCAACTCTCGGATGAAGTCATCCTCCAAACTAATCCTGAATTGATGATTGTAACAGACTCAGAAGCGTCGATTCTTGAGCAGCAACCGTATGCCAGCACAAGCGCGGGAATGAACAATAATTACGTAGTATTAAATGTCAATTATCTCAATCAGCCTGCACCTCGTAGCGTCATCGAATCAACGGAAACACTCGCAAGCGGCGTTGAAGATCTTCAATCAGCGGATGAAACAGATGGTGGAAGTGAAACAGATGGATCTGATGGCTCAAGTAGTGACAGTGATGATGGAAATGACGAAGAAGAGGAGAAAGACAAAACGACTGTAGATGGGAATAAAACATCTGTAGCTGAGAATAAGACGGCTGTAGATGGGAATAAAACGGCCATGGACGGGAATGGGACGGACATGGACGAAAATAAAACAGACATGGACAGAAATCAAACGGTCATCGATACAGCTGCTGAAGAAAATACTACGTCAGTTGAATCCGACAACATATCAAACGAAGGGAACGATGAGGCTGTGGGATCCGATGATACTGTTGATGAAGGGGATGAGCAAGACGTTAAATCAGCCAATACAACTGAGGGGGAGACAGAGACAGAGGTTCCAGGATTCGGAATTGTCGTGACTGCATTGGCGATACTTGGATTCGTATGCGTGTCGCTACGGAAGTAGCGATCTAAAACGGGAATCAAGTTAGCCTACTGTACCGGCTCGACTCGAGCGGAACCGTCGTCGGTCTCCTCGAACGCGAGATGGCCTTCGATGATGTTGCCGTCGTCATCGACGAGTCCCATCTCACGGAGCGTCTCTTTCGGGACCGTCACCCGCCCACTACCGCTCCCGGTATCGCTAACCTTCCTGATCTCACACATCGGTTTATATTATTCGCGTAACTCACTTATAGGTTCTGAACAGACTGGTCACATTTTGCAGATCTACCAGAATACTGACGTTTAGACCACCAACGGCACGACTTAGGGTCGCACCATGCACCTGGTGTTTCACACTGGAGGTGACGCCGGCGCGTGAGCGGCGTCTCCGACGGTAACGACGACGCGGAGGATCGGCGGCGGAAGGGCTGGAAAACGGTTTTTCAGAGGGCTGACTCGTGAGCGACGGACCACGCAGTCTCGTCGTCAGCGATCGGTTCGCTGAGTATCTCCAGAGCTTCCGAGAGCGCTACCCGCGGGATGCAGATCTGGCGGAGAAGTACGGTCTATCCACCGGTAACGGATGCTTTCGCAGATCAATGACACAGACTCTCAGCGGCGGCTACGGAGGGACGGTATGAACATCAAGAAGACGGCATTTTCGACGCTGATCGCGGTCCTCGTGATCTCGTCGATGGTGGCGACACCGGCGATGGCGGCGGGCGGAATCGGCTGGTCCGGTGACTCGGCAGCGCCAAATCCTCAGATCTCCGCGGACGTGACGGTCGACGAGTGGAACGGCTCGGACTTTTCCGAGGCGCTGCAGTACTACGACGACTCGGGTGAGGCCGCACAGCTTCCGGCGTCGGTCAACGCCTCGAACGACAACCCGATCACGCTGACCGCGACGGACATCGCGTTCGAACAACGTGACGAGTTCCCGCGTAAAGACGACGAGACGGGCGAGAACTCGGCGTCGGCGCTCGACGCTAGTGAGTGGACGACGAGCGGCGCGACGGTCTCCTCGACGACCACGGCACCGAGCGTCAGTGCGCTCAACTACGCCGGCTCGGCGTCGAGCGATTCGGCGACGTACTCGAACTTCTCGGTGACGGACGGCGAGAAGGGGTACCTGACGATCGCGGCCGACATCAACAGCGCGTCGGGGACGCCGACGCTGCAGGTAACTGACGGTGACGGCGACTACGTCGAGGTCACGCTCTACGACAGCGGCGCGAGCGCGGTCGACGACACCGTTCTCGCGAACTCGACCGGCGAGGGCATGGTCCTCCAGGAGCAGGTCGGTGACCTCACCGTGCAGGGCGGCGGCGACGGCACCTTCGACAGCGCCGAGGAGATCACTATCTCCGGCGACGTCGACGCGGACATCTCTGTGCTCGACGCGGAGCGGACGCGAGAGCTGACCTTCGGTGAGCGGCTCGTCGAGAACGACGACGGCGAGCTCGAGACGGAGATGATCACCGAGCCGCATGGCGCGTACTCGGTCGCGAACATGGACGGGTTCGACGAGGTGATGTCGGACGCGACGATCTACGGGCTGACCGTCGACGCGATGTTCCAGGCGTCGGATCTGCAGGACGCCGAGAACGTGAATGCGGAGTTCTCGCAGGACAACGACTACCCGCAGTGGGACTCGGTCGGGAGCTTCGAGTACCGGATGAAGCTGCCGACGGCGTTCGACCTCTCGTACAGTAACACCGAGTTCGTCGACGAGCCGGATCTCCCCGGTGAGCGGTACAAGAGCGTCGAGATCGCCGAGGACGTTGGCGACACGGAATTCGCCGACATCGAGTCGTGGAGTGATGTGACCAGCTCGTTCGGTTCGAGCGAGGTCACGCTCGACTCGACGGTGAGCTCGGGAACCGTCTACGCGGTCTCGTACGATGTTGTTCTGACGAGTGGTGAGGTCTCGGCGATCCAGAGCGCGGCCGGCGGCGGTGCCGGTCCGATGGACACCGCTAACGGCGGTCTCTGGGACAAGATCATCTCGATCCCCGGTGGGATCATCGCTGCAGTGCTCGGCATCTTTGGGATCAACAAGTTCGGCGGGGGGTCGTAGGATGTCGTCTGCCTCCGACGAGCTCCCGAGCGGATCGAGCCCAGCTCCGTCGTCAGTACTGACGGGAACGATCGGGTTCCTCAGCGCTGGCGGCCAGCTCGGCACGTTGCTGCAGGGAGCGATCTTCGGGGTACTCGTGTCGGGCGTAACCGGGGGGATCAACATCATCCAGAGTGGCGTCGCACTCGTTGCTGCGCCGCTCGACGCGCTATCGAGCGTCGTCGATCAGGCGGTGGCGTCGCTGATCCTCGCACCGCTGGGGGTCATCGAGACGACCGCAGAAACGTCAGGGGAAGCGGCGTCTCAGGAGTTCGGCGTCTTCGCACTTTTGATCGGCGTCGGCCTCGTGCTCGGCTCGTACTGGGCCATCACGAAGTACCTAGAGCAGTCTGAGACGGGTGATACCATCCCGATCCCTGGTCTCGGAGACGCTCCCGAGTTCCTCCCCCTCGGAGTCACCGAGGAAAACGAAGATGAGAACTAGATAGCATGACCAGCACTTGCCGCTCCAACCGCACGCTAGCGCGGGTGATGAGCGGTGGCTGACGGCGATGACGACGGAGTGCTCTCCGAGGAGCAGACGGAATCGCTCCTCACCGGTTCTGAGAGCGTTCCGGGACTCAGCTTCCCGATCGCGTCGGGCATCGAAGTCGGGAGCGTCGGCAAGGCGATCGTCGGTTCGATCGCGTTCGCTTTTGCGCTCGCGTTGAACACGCTAGTCGACGCGGTTTCCACCGCCTACGCCGGCCTGATCGACGGCTTCCGCGGGTTTATCGCCGGTGGAAGACGGTATGTCAGCTTCCCGTTCGGTGGCGGCTACACGACTGAGACCGACGGACTGATCGATGTCACGATCGGCGCCGGGGTCGCAGCGATCGAAGGCGCGTGGTCGTTCTCTGTCGACCAGTTCGGCGTCTTCGCGATCTTCGTTGGCATCGGAACCGTCCTCGTGACGGCCTACGTCGCGACGAAGGGCGTCGACGTGGCCTCGGAGGTGCTCCAATGAGCACCAGCGACGACGGCGGGGGGATCAGCGGATGGGCCGATCTCTCGCTTCCGGCGACGCTCCAGGCGTTCATCAACAACCCGCAGAAGGTCATTCTCGGAGCGGTGCTGTCGGGGATGCTGGAGTGGGTGTTCGGTGTCGTTTCGATCGGGATCGATGTGATCCTGCTCGTGATCGCCGGCTCGGAGCCGGCGACGTTCGACGCGCCGGGCGAGCAGCTCGGAATCGCGGACATCCCGGTGAGCATCGCGAACAACCTCGGTGGCGTCGGTGGAACCGTCGGAACGGCGATCATCAGCGGCGTCGAGGCGTTCAACGCTCCACTGTTCGAGGCTGCGGCGTTTGCTGGGCCAGCGTCGCCGATTATCCTGGTCGTGATCATCATCGGCGAGACGGCGGCCGTGCTGTGGCTCCTCCAGCGAGCCGTGTACGTCGCGGCCGACCTGCTGCAGCTTGGAGGACTCACAGAATGAACATCAAGGAGACGGCAAAGAGTCCGTTCGCGAAGGTGAGCGGCGGGATCGCTGCGATCCTCACCGTGCTGAACCCGGAGATGTGGTTCGTCACGTTCGAGGCGCTGCTCGCCTCGGCCCCGCAGCTGTTCAGCGTCGCCTCGGTTGGCGCGCTGACGCTGCCACAGGTACTCCCGCCGCAGTCGACGACCGACTGGGTCGTCGTCGGCGCGGGTGTGCTGTTCCTCGCCTACTCGGTACGGACTGTAAGCCAGAAATTCGACGAGAGAGGACTATGAAACACGCAACTACAGACGGTACGGTGCTGTATCGAGCGGGAAACGGAGGTGATGACTGATGCCGGTCGCGACGATCGCGCTGGCGGTCGTGGCGATCGGGGCGATCGTCTATGTGGCCGGTGTCGAGCGGACGCAGGCTGCGGCGGCGAAGGCCGGCTCTGGCGCCAAGCGGGCGACGCAGTCGACGGCCGCGGCGGGCATCGCCGGCGCCGGGCTCGGGCTGCAATTCGGCGATCAGCTGCTCAACGCGATCCTCGCCGAGCCGGGGTTCGCGTTCGCCGCAGTAGCGGGGATCTTCGGCGGTCTCGGGACCGGTGGCTTCCTCGGTGGGATCAGCGCGCTGCAGTTCCTGCTGGTCGGTGTGATCGCGTTCCTCGTGATCTATGGCGTGTTCGGAGGGGGTGACGACTGATGATCGGTGAGCTGCCGATCTCGCCGAAGGGCTGGGGCGCCGCGATCGCTGGAGGACTCATGGGGGTAACCGTGTTCGGTCTCCAGCATATCGCCGGCTCTCCGGTGGACGGAGTCGTCGGAATCGCAGCGCTCGTCATGGCGAGCTTCGCGTTCATGGATGCCTACCTGATCGCGAGCGGAATGGATGACGAGCGAGGCAACGGGGTGATCGCATGAAACTCGACACCCGACGGAGGATCCGCAGTTGGCTCCTCGACATGCCGAACGCGACTCTGGCAGTCGCCGGCGTCGCCGCGGGAGGGGTCGTCGTCCTCGGTTTCGCGACCGAGACGTTCACTGTAGGCGCCGCCGGAGCGCTCGTGCTGCTCGGCGTCTTCTACGTTAACGGAGTGGCGCCCTACGACGTCTGCCCGGCGTGTCGATCCGACGTTTGTGCGCTCTGCGACCGCTACTGCGCGACCTGCGGGGCTCGACTCGACGAGCTCGAAGCGGCGCGACCGATGGATGAGCGCGTCGACGAGCGGAACCGACCGGTCGGGCTCGAAGAGATCGAACGAGAGGCATGGTCCGGTCGATCGCCCGCACTGGAGAAGATCGCTGACGGTGGCGAGTTCAACGAACCCGAAAACGAGGAGGTGAGTGCTTGATGGTGCTCGTGAAGAGCGGCGCCAAACTCGTTGGATTCCTGTTCGTCGCGACGATCCTCGGAGGGGTGCTCGCTGGCGTCGGTGACATCACGATGCCGTCGGTGATCAACGGAACGCCGCTCGGACCACAGAGTCAGAGCGCGCCGATCGCGTGGACCGTGGTCGCGGGAGTGGTGATCTACGGCTTCAGCGAGGTGGCTGGATGAGCCGCGGTGCCGCGGTCGCCGCGGTCTGCCTCGCCGTCCTTCTCGTCTCAACGATGGCGACGCCCGCTCTGGCGGCCGTGGCGCCAACCGAGCCCGGTCCGTCGACGCAGGTCAACGAGAGCGACGTATCGAGCGGACCGTTCACCATGGACGAGCTCCGACGCGGCGGCACGCAGCCGTCGGCGGCGCCGCCGAGCGTGCGCTACGTCGGCGAGCCGGAGGTTGACGGCGCGATAGCGGTGCGGTACCGGCCGGCCGACCCGCTGTCGAACGATCCGGTGTACCTCAAGGGCGGGCAGACGCTGAACACGGACCAGATCGAGCTGTACTCGACGGTGTTCGGCGAGAGCACTGGAGACTACGAGCTGGTCATCGTCTACTGGCAGTCTGAGACGCGGCAGACGGAGAATGGCTCCGTGACCGTCGCTGCGAATCAGGAGGTACAGCGGGCGACGGTCACCGTCGAGGACGGCTACGCGAACGCGCCAGTGGAGCTGAAAAGCCACTACGACACGAGCGTCGAGGCGACGGCATGGCTTGAGCGCGACGGCGACCCGGTCGACGGCGCCCGCTGGCGGTTCTCTCACGCGTCGGCACCGGCGTCTCAGCAGGTGCAGATCGAGACGCAAGCCGACGCGTGGTGGTACGCGCTCAGGACGGCGGTCCTGCCAGGACTCGCGTCGATCGTGGTCGGTCTCTCGGCCGCACGGGCGACGCTGAAGCGTGCCGGGAGAGGTCCGGGATACTCGCTGACGACGTGGGGCGTCTTCTCTGTGTTCGGCGGCGTCGGCGTGCTCGCGGGGCTCTATTACGAGGTGGCGACGGTGGTCTCGAACCTCGAAGTACTGATGGGGCTCTCGCTGCTGCCGATAGCATACGGCGGCGGACTGCGGATGTCGCCGCCAACCGAGAAGATCGCGTTCGAGCGGAAGGAGCTCACCGAGGCTCTGAGCCTTCGGCGCGGTGAGACGGAGAAAGAGAACGCGGACGTGGTTCCGGATGGTGGGAGTGAGACGCGGGAACCGACCGAGCCGATCGAGCTTGGAAACGACGGCTACTTCGACGAGCTCTACGAGCAGCTGGCGATCAAGACGACGGTCCGAGCGCCAGACGGTGGGCGGCTCCTCCCGAAAACGGGGATCCGTCCGTTCTTCGCGAGGCTGTTCGCGAAGGCCGCGCGTCTCGACCTCACGCAGCTTCGGACGCGAGTGAAGGTCGAAGGTGACGCCTCGCAGAAGGTGTACGTCGACCCGGACGAGGACGATGCCGTGACACACCGGCCGGCGCACCTACGTCGGCGGATGCCGGTTTGGCACCGGCTTCCGGAGCCCGACGAGGGCGAGAACCTGTCGCCGATCACGCGCGGGCTCTACGGACTGCTGACGGTCGCGACGCTGGCAGCGCCGCTGATCGGGTGGCAGGTAGGAGCGGCGACGCTGAACACGCCCGTGGTCGGCGCCGGTATCGGCTTCGTGATCCTCGCGGTGGAGGGGTACGAAGCGGTCGACGGCTCAATCGACTTCGAGCCAGCGCCGCGCCACGACGTGACGGCGGACGCCTCGCTGACGGTCATGCAGAGCGAGCACGCCGACGCGAAGATGCTCGAAGACTACGAGGAGGTCGCGTGGTCCGAGCGGATCCGGACGGCGATGGAAGCCCGCGAGATAGACTCGCGGCGGGACCGGTCGATGATCGTCGACTTCCTCGAATCCGAGATCGGCGTCGACCTCGACGCGCTCGGACTCGAGGACAACGCCGCGACGGACATCGAGAACGACGAGACCGGGGACAGCGAGTTCGCGTTCGACGAGACCGACCCGGCGACGCGCCGGGCGGAGGGTGACGATGACTGACGCCAGCGCGGGTGTCGAGGAGATCGGCGCCGAGGAGACGCGAACGACGCGGCCGGCGCTCGACGTGCTCGACCGCGACCAGGATCGACTGCTATATGAAGGCGACCCGCGTCGGGAGCCGCCGATCCAGCCGCTGAGCGACGGGTTCGACGACGTGTTTCTAGCGCTCTCGTGGTTCCAGGCGGCGGGTGTCCGGACGCTCGGTCACGTTGAGCGCGTGATCGAGCCGCCGGACATGATGCCGATGTCGGGGATGCTGGAGCACCTACTCACCGTCGACGACGGGCGGCAGTCGGTGTACGTTCGGCGGCGGCTCGTCGAGGAGCTCGACGACGCGTGCGATCTCGCGTACCGGCAGTTCCGCGAGCGCGCCGGCGAGCGAGTGGAGGACGCTGAAGGCGAGACGTGGAGCGACGTCGACCCCGAGGAAGAGTCGAACCCGCTGATGCGGCCGGCGTTCCGGCAGCTCGACCAGGCGCAGGCGGCGGCGCTGAAAGGCCTCTGGCGCGGCTTCGAGGACCGAGAGGCGCTCGGCCGGTGGGTGCGGAGCCTGTCGGCGCCGACGAACGGCGAGAAGCCGGAGGGGATGCTCGCAGACATCGTCGGCTCGCCGCCGCTCTTGGAGGCGCTGCTCGACCAGCGCGAGACGGAGGCGAAGGTGACGCGGTATCGGTTCGCCGTGGCGGTCGTGATGCCGTCGTTCCTGACGGCTGCGCGGACGCTAAACGGCGGAGAGCGAACGGACAGCAGCGGAGCGACACACGGAGCGTTCAACTCATGAGCAAGTCATTATCGAGTCGGGAGAAGAGTCGCCGGAAGGAGGAGGAGGTGCTGCAGCGCCTCCACGAGGACTTCGATCCGTGGGAGAAGTCACGGCAGGCGCGGTATCACGCGGGAGAGAAGTCGTGGAGCCGTCTTTCGAACATCCACAACGACGGCGAGAAGATTTACCAGTTCTTCGAGGATAACGACGGGAACAGCCTCAAACCGTTCTGGAAGAAGCTCGAAAGCCTCACCCGGACGGCTCGGGTGTCCGGCTCAGAGAATGCGCATCCGGTGTATCGGTATCCGAGCGCGTACCTCGACGCGATTATCCACCTCGACGACGCGGAGAAGTGGGCGCTCGAAGAGCAACGCCTCGACGACGACATCATCGCGGAGCAGCCGCGACCGCGTCGGAAGGTGCTGGAGTGGCTGGCTCGCCCGGAGAACGAGGAGATCCTCATGGCGATGGGCGACGGCGGAACGGACCTGTGGGCGCACTCCGAGCCGGGCGAGGGGAAAACTTCGTTCGCGAACGTGATCGGCGGGGTCCGGATGCCCGAGATCAACAACGAGACGCTGCTGTGGATGCTCACGCTCGACGAGCTCGAGTGTCTTCCGCTGGCGCCGTTCATGACGGTCGCGGTGCCGGAGGGTGTCGAGTACGAGGTCCACGCAAAGCCGCGGAATCCGACGCTGCCGACGGTGGAGATAGAGCTGACCGACGTGTTCCGCGACACGATCGAGTACACCGACCCGCGGGATCTGATGACGAAGATCGTCCCCGGCGGGCTCTACGCTGTGCTTCCGGACCCGATGTTCCGTGGCTGCGAGCAGCTGACGCGAGCGACGTACACACCGGCACATCTCGCCGGCGAGCCGGCGGAGGTGACGCCGCTTCGGGACGTGAACTTCGCGTTCCTCGAAACGCGGGCGAAGGACGACGAGTTTCTGCACCCGACGACGCTGGTCAACGACGAGTTCAGCGACTTGGTCCCCCTAAATCCGGAGGCAGACGAGAACGACACGAATCGGAAGGTGAAGGGCTGGCCGGTGGCGCAGGGGAAGGCTCGGAAGAAGAACCTCTCGATGATCAACCTCTCGCACTCGATCGCCCGGTGCGACGAGGGGCCACGGGAGAAGAACCGGTGGTTCGTGACGATGCCGAACACGCCGCCGCCGGCGAATTCGCTGTCCGGGATCGGGAACGTCCCGATCAACATGTCGTACATCAATAAGTTCGCTGACCGGAAGGGACGGGCGGTGATCTGGCGGAACGACAACTTTGCGCCGGTTCAGTGGCCGAATCCGTACCGTCGCTACCGGTTCCGCGGCGAGATCTCGGTGAGCTACCCGCGCCGAGAGGAGGCGCTCGATGCCCTATAGCGCCACCCGATGCCGCGAAGATCGCCGCCGACAGCGGCTCAAGCGGCTATTTCCCAAATCGACGAATATGGTACTCCGCGAGATCGGTCGCGTTCAGTTCTCTCGCTCCCGGCGGGAGAGGAGCCCATACGCGCGCGTATATACCGAACCGAACGGGGGAGGCCCTAATCATGACTGACGAGAACACGAATACTCACAGCGACGACGACGATCGAGAGGAATCGGACGCCGACCTCACACAGCGTCTCAAGGAGTACGCGATCGCGATGTGCGCGTGGCTCCGGGCGCAGGTATCGCAGTCGGCCGAGGAGATCGCGCCGCAGCTGCGAGGCGCCGTCGCTGGCGTGTCGATCCCGCGGCGAGCGCTCAAGCCGCTGGCGGTCGCTGGCGTGCTGCTCGTCGGTGCGATCGCGCTCGGACCGGCGGCGCCGTTCGACGACGGTGACACGAACATCGAGACCGAAGAACCGGTCGAAGGCGAGACGTACGAACCGGTCGTAGAAGAGACGGAAGAGTCGGCAGTAAACACGCCGGACCTTAGCGGAACGACGCTCAACGCGCTACCGAGTAGCTACCTCGGCACCGCTGAGGGTAATGCGCCAGATCCACCGCAGGAGATACGGGCGTCAGCGGGCTCGCAGACGATGAACGTCGAGACCACGGTCGTCGACGGCGAGCCAGCGATCGTACTCGAGGACGACCGAACGCACGACGGCCGATGGGTCTCGATCGAGACGGCGTGGTTCGAAGAGCACATCGGCGAGACGCCCGACGCGGCGTACGTCAAACACGAGGACGGTACTGAGTACGCTGCACCGCTGCAGGTGCGTGATGGGAGTGCTGCGTTCTACGTCAACGGGTTCTCGACGAATACGGTGACGTTCGGCAGCGATGTCGTGCTCTCTGGTGATCAGGCCGGCGACGGCAGCCAGTTCCAGTACGAGCTCGCGAACACTTCCGGAGTCTCCGATTACTCGATCAATGTGACGGGCGTGGAGAACACCGCACCGGCGTCGACGAGCGTCTCCGCGACGAATGGCGACACGCTCCCGATCGACATCGGCGGAACGACAGCTCCGCGAGACGAGACGGTCACACTCACGGGGGTCCGTGAGACGTCATCGAAATCGCTCTCCCGGTCAGCAACATCCGGTTTTTCGACTGAGATCGACGTCGGCGGCACGCAGGACGCGGATAATGCGGAAGTGACGATCACTGGAGAGGAGACGACGACGCCCGACTCCGTGACAGAAACGGGCGCGTCGCCGTCGGCATCGATCCCTATCGACGTCGGTGGATCGACGGACACGAGAGACGGCACAATCTCCATCAGCAACCCGACACGGACGACTAACGAATGGTATGACTCCTTGGAGTCCGGAATCCGGCTTAATGAAGGTGAGACTAAATCATACGATCTCGACGTCTCGGATTTTAATAGGATATCGACCGTCAGAACAGAGGGGCAGACAAACGAGAATGACAATTTAAACTCGGTCGGGGTGGAGATTCGTGTCGACGGCACCAGTTTCGGTGAACGGTATTACGACGGCGATTATACGACAAACACGCATGACGGTGCTGTGATAGACGTCTCAGACAAATCCACCGTCACAGTCACCGCCGAGGTAACCGACGGCGGCGGGGATAATACCGATTTCATTTGGCGATCTCCCCCTGATTATAACACATTGATTGAGCTCGAATCGCCCGACCCCGGAACCGTGAGTTACACGGCGGGCTCCGACTCGGGATCGATCACTCCGGGATCGTCGGACACGCTAACCCTGTCACCCGGAACGGACTCGATCGACATATCTCACAACGGAGGATCGGTCGACGTCGATGCCTCGTGGACCGAGGTAACCGCGACAGAGGATCCGAGTTTGACGGTCGACGGCCAAACCGTCTCGCACTCGGGGATTCTCGACGGAACAAAGACCGAGACGATCAGTCTCTCCCCCGGAACACAATCGGTTGATACATCGGTTGGATCCCACGAGGCTGATGTCTCAATTGAGTGGACAGAGGTGACACAAACCGAGGATCCAAGCGTGACCGTCGCAGGTCAAACTGTCTCTCACTCGGGGACACTCGGCGACGGCGAGACGGTCACGGAGTCGGTCGATCTCTCGACCGGCTCACAGTCGGGCGATATATCAGTTAATGGCCCTGTCGATGTTGCCGCGTCGTGGACGGAAGTCACCGAGACGCGCGATCCCGTCGTGGAAGTCAACGGTGAGACGGCTGGACACGCTGGCACGCTGTCAGCCGGTGAGACGGTGTCGCTCCAAGCGAGCCCGTTGTGGCTCAAAGAAGGAACCAACCGAGTCAACATCTCGACGAACTCGCCAACGAATGGACCGGCGTCGCTGGTTGGGTTCGAGTACTCGCACGCCGCTGAGACGACGACCTCGGCGAGGATCGAGGAGACCACGTGGAGCCAGACCACGACCGTCTCGAAGACGTGGGCTGGAGACAGAGCGAACGCGACGGCGACGATTCCGATGAACGATCGCGTCGTCGACGTTCGGAACATCGAGGTCCGGTACAACGGTACCACGTGGGAACCGGTCGCAGAGAGCGACTACGTCCTCAACGGGACGGACCTGACCGTGCAGCTCGGCGACGTGGCCGAAGGTTCGACCACCGAAGTGCGAGCGACCGGTTCGAAGATTCGCGTCGAGGACGGGTCGATCAACGTGCTCGATCCGACGACGTCTTCGGACACGCTGAACACGCGGCTCCAGGTCGCCGATGCCGGACCAAACTTCGCGCTCTCGGTCGACGAGACGGTGTTCTCGAACCGCGTCCACTACGCAGAGAACGCGACGTGGGGCGAAACCACGGGAAGCACGACGATCACCGCTGAGGGCGAACAGACACTCACGCTGCCGAACGCGACCGTGGGCGCGGAAGCGACCGTGAGGACGTGGCCGATCGAAGTCGCGGTCGCGCAAGACCAGATGACCGTCAGCCAGCTGGCAGGCAACCGCGACGAACCGGGACTCGCCGTGGAGGGCAACGGGCTCGCCGAGGTCGAGTACACGTTCGTCGACGCAAAGAGCGCGACGCCGTACATCCTCTGGTCGGAGACGAACGAGATCGTCCGCGACGAGGGACTCGCGTCGTCGCCAATCACGCTCGTCGACGACAACTCCGAGGAGACGCTGATCTTCCAAGTCGACGACGGGAGCGCGTCCGGCTCCGGTTCGGGGGCGGACGCTGGCGCCGGCGGCGGCGGAATCATGGATCCGGCCAGTGGCGGCAGCGTGCTCGGCCAGCTACAGGGATTCGTCCCGGACGGCCGGACGCTTCTGCTCGGCATCGTGCTGATCGGTGCCGTTGCTGTCGTGGGCCGTCGCACGGGCGTCATCACCGAGGAGCGCACCGAGGCGGCGACGAGTGTTGCGAGTTCAACTGCAGGGACGGTCGGCGGGATCGTTGAGCGCATCCTCGCGAACGAGATCGTCTTCGGCCTGCTGATCCTCGCCGGTACGGGCTGGGTGCTCACGTCGGGCGTCCTTCCGGAGCAGACGACGCTGATAGTCGCGCTCGGAGCCGTGCCGGTGGCGCTGTTCCTTGTGCTCCAGCAGTTCGACGCGTTCGACTTCCGGATTTGGGTCGGGTCGACAGCGCTCGTGGGCGTGCTCGGGATTCAGGCGCTCGCGCCGCAGCTCGGCGAGACGATCGCCGAAGAGGCGGGCTTGATCATCGTGGTCGGCGTGATCGCGCTCGGCTGGCGAGCGGTGTCGGCGTGGCGAGCTGAAGCGAATACGCCGGACGAAGTGAACCGCATCGAGATCTCCGGCGACGACGGGGCGACTGATGTTCGGGTTCCTCGGGAGTCACCTCGGTCAGTCAGCGTTCGTCGGGGTTGCCGCGCTCGTCGTGCTGCTCCGATTCCGCCGCTACAAGGCCGTCGGGGCAGCTGCGGTCGGCGTCTTCTCGTCAGCTGCGACGATCGGCGTCGCCGTCGTCGTCGTGCTGTTCGGCCTCGTCGCCCTCGGCTACTGGGAGCCGCCCATTGGCCAGATCGTTGGCGACGCTCTCGGCGCCGGGCGCGCGCTCTACGACACGTTCGGCGAGTGGCTGTTCGAAAAGCTCGTAGGATGGCTCGACAGCGTGGCCGCATAGCTCCGCTCTTAGAACTCAGATAGTTAGCTATCGCGGCTGGTTTCATCTATATTCTCGGCTATACAATTCAATAAATATAGCCAGTACAACAGGCCAACTCCGGGGGGATACGCACTCTCGTTGATAAGGCGCCTAACCCGTCTTGTCACAGTATCAGCGTGAGCAAGAACCGTCTCAATACCATCCACAGTAACATCTTCTGGAATGACCTGTTCGACGACTATGCCCGTTTCTTCGCTAGACGAAACCTTCCAGTCAGGGACACCGTCTACAACCCCAATCAAGAAACAATCAGGTTTACCCAGTAATTCGAGGCGTCTTAGAGTGCCGATATAATGGATGTCGATTGGATGATCGGCAACTAACTTCCGCTCTTCAGAGAGTTCGGACTCAATTTGACCATCGATACCATCTGCGCTAACTTTATCCAAGTCCCACGACCCGCCGAAGGAGAGTCCAAGGTTTAGACCTTCAATTATGACATCACGGCTTCGAATCGGGAAGACCGCCTTCCCGTCTCGGCCGATAATCATGCCTGCCGATGCGGCGATGTACGGCAGTTTCGTTGACTCGGAGCCGGTGAGTGGTCGAAGTGAGTCATCGGGACGGAACACTTCTGAATGGAAGAGCTCGCGAGCGCTACGACTGTTAAATAAGTCATAGTCCGGGGTGAGGTTTGTCGCATAATTATTGAAGAACGTAGTCGTGCCATAAGCAAAATCGGTGCCGTCGAGGGAATGCGGACGTAATTTCATTTGATTAAAATTACCTTCGTCGACAAAATCCTCGTGGAGAGTGTCTATGACCGGTTCATATAGACGCTGTACGCGCTCGGGCAGTGGGTAGAACTGCTCCGTGTCGACAGTCGCTTCCAGCTCAGAGACCGGCACTGGTTTCTCTGGGATCGATTCGACAATTCCGGGAACCGTATCTAGGGGAGTGGCCTCGTCCCACCCACCAATATCAGTCATAGCTATGAAATCATCAGTACAGCCTCGTTCCTCGTAGAAAGAGACGACAGACTCTGGACGATCGATACGGTCTTTCGCCGGTGGTCGGAGTTCAGACAGAAGCAGTCCGAACGAGATGTAGACACCAAAGGCGATCTCCAGAACTGAAAGGACTGTCTGTAAAATTGCGGTCCGAGTCGGACCTAGCTGAAATTGGCCGATGAATATCAACAGAAGAGCTATTCCGATGAGTAGAACGAGAGGTATCAGGTATCCATCTCTCGAAATTAGGAGGGATAGGATCTTACGAATCTGGATATGTAATCGCTGAAGACGGAACGAGAGCCACCGTCGGCTTCGACTCATTGGGTGCTAGTGTAGATAGCATCTACTAGTAACAAAGGGATCGAACTCACGCGATAGTCGCTTAGAGAGGTTCTCTCTGCATGAGCTGGGTCAGTTTTGTCACGTTTCGAAAAAGGCGCTACTATTCAGTTCGACAGGTACTCTCGCTGCTCGGCGTTCTCGATCAGTTCCTCGTTGTACGCTTCTCCGTCCTCGATCTCGTGATTCGCGATGGCAGTTCGTACAGAGCGCGATCACGTTCTCGGGGTCGTCAGCGCCACCGTCAGCACGCCGATAGAGTTGGTGGACTTCGAGGTACGGGTCGCCACTCTCGGTGACGAACGGTGCGTTTTCCTCGCAGCCGTGTCAGAGGCCGTCAGCGTGCGCCAGTGCGTAGTCTCCAACGGCTTGTAACCCTGAGTACCTATCCCGTGTCGATGTCGACAAGCGACGTCGTCTGGGGTGGGCGTCTATCTGACGAGGCGACTGTCGCCGAGATAATCCAGCGTGAGCGTCACGGGCTACGCGTCGGCGAACGATTCGACCCGTGACTCCAGCTCGGCGATCCGCCGTTCCTGTTCGAGCGCGATCGCCATCCACACCGGCGCCAGGGGGTCGGAATGGTTGAGATTCCCGGCGGCGTCGGCGTGATCGCGGGCATACACGAACAGCTGGTCGAATCGGGACTTGTTCCGTCGGCGAAGCGTTCGTCGGTACGGGCTCCAATCCTCTTCGATCGTTGCCAGCTGGTCCCGATAGGTCGGATTCGTGCGGCCCATTACTGGATCCCCGGCGTGGCCGACGTGCCTTCGACGGTCGCTCCCTCGTGCATCCGTGCGCGATGTTCGAGGACCTCGCGCCAGTACGCGAGCGTTGTCTGCATCCAGCCGTCCTCGATGTGGTAGACGAGCGTCTCCGTGTCGCCCGCAGCGTCCTCGAAACGCGGTCCGAAAGCTGTCTCCCGGCACTGGAGGTGCGTCGTCGCGGACCGGCACAGCGGCCGCGACAAGTCGTCCTCGCGACAGCGTGTTACGATGACCGGCACGTCGTGGACGCGAGCGACGCGCGCGACCGACGCGATCGCACGGACGAACATCCGCTCCGCGAGTTCGCCGTCGACGTCGGCGGCGCGATACATCCCGTCGAGTCCGGTCGCGACGACGACCGATGGCGACTCTCGGTCGGCCAGCCGGCCGGCCAGCCGGTCGAGGAGAGCGGTGTGCTGATGGGCCGTGAACCCGCGTGCCACCTCGATGCGGTCGAGCACGCGATCGGCCGGTGCGAGCTCGCGGAGGCGCGTCGTGTTCGCGCTGTTCGCGCCGTCGACCCAGAACGCGGGTCCGTCGCGACTGAGCACTCGGTCGAGAAGGAGCGCCTGGACGGGTGTGACACCGAGGTCGTCGTCGACGTCGACGAGTGTGACGCCCGGAGCGAGGTCCGGGAGATCGGCGGTCGGTCGCCGGGAACGAGTGTGCATGGTAGCGTAGAGTGGCAGATACGCAAAAGGGGTGAGCCATGGACGGACGGTGAAAGTGGAAGTGGTATTCACCAGGACTACGGTCGCTATCAGATTGGTTGGTCTTTCAATCAGCTTCGTCAGGCTCGGGACACGGAACTGGTGTTCAGCAACGCGATCGGTAGCGGTGACGCGAAGAGCAATGACGACGCTCAACTGTTGATCTCGCTCCAACCGGCCCCGTGCTTCATTACCTGTCACTCGAAACTCGCAATCGTTCAATGTCGGGAGAGACAGTTGCAGGTGTAGATTGGGCGGGCGGAAAGTGGCTCGCGATCGTATTAGAGGACGGCGTTCAGGTGGCGTGTCAACGCAAGAAGCATCTCTCGTCGGTCTGGAAGTCAGACTGGAATTTTGATCGAATCCTGATCGATGTACCGATCGGATTACCTCACGACGAGGAGACGCTCAAAAAGCGCGAAACGCTCGACTCAGCTGCGCGTTCTGTGACGAGACGACCCGGGTCTGTCTTCCCCGCGCCTTCGAGGGTCGCGTGTGAAGCGGCGAAAGAGGGTGACGACTACGAGCCGGTCGCGAAACAGAATCAGGACGATATCGGCAAGGGACTCAGTAAACAGTCCTACCACATCGCCGCCGCGATCGGGGAAGTCGACGCGTTCCTCGGAGACAACGTGGCAGCAAGAGAGGTCGTGATCGAGTCGCACCCAGAGGTCTGTTTCCGCGGGTTGCTCGGGGAGCAGCTAACGCACTCGAAAAAGACAGCTCAGGGGATCGGTGAGCGGCTCAGAGCGCTCGACGGTCATCTCGAAGATCCGAGTGGGGCGTTCGGAGATATCTGTCGTGAGCTCGATGAGGAGTCTGGTGATATCGACGTCGACGACGTGGTTGACGCCCTCGGTCTTGCTGTCGTCGCGTCTTATCCAGAGGAGGAAATCAAATTTTTGCCACACGACGAGGAGTACCGAGACGGAGCAGAAATTCCGATGCGAATGGCCTACTGGAGCGAAGACTCGCCGGTGTGAACATTACGGGCCGACCTCGACGAGCGGAGGGAGGCGCCCGAAAGCCGTAACACTACACACGCTCCAGCACAGCGTCGCCTATCGGATGCTCAACATCGAGGAGGGCCACACCTTCTACGACGTACGGAACCGACTCCGACACGCGTGTATCCAGATGACTGAACGGGTCTACGTCCACATCGATCGGGTGTAACATTCGGTATCGTCAGTCATCTCCCTCAGTTTGGTCAAGCGGTAAGTCATCTCGATGAACGATAACGAGCTTTGAATCCACCTCTTGAACCGTTTCTATCCGTTCAAGTATCGTACGTGCGGTGTCGAGCTCTGGTGGTTCCTCAAAGCTATCATCGTCAGTTTCCGCCCGGTGTTCGCATTGAGCAATATAGAGTTTAAATCGAGTGTCGGTTCCAACAGTGATCCAGACGGCGTCCCGTGAGTGAGTGAGTTGCTCTTCCCACAGTCCAACGATGTCTTGGATCTCGTTTCGATATTTTTCAGGGCTTCTAGGAGTCTGTCCGGTGACTTCCTCAACGATTTCATCGAACTCTTCTCGACTGGTTAGCGGTAAATTCTCCCAACCGTCGGCGGCGCTTCGCTCGATTTCAATTAGTCGGTTGAGGTCGTTAAGTTCGTCGCGATCAACGACGATAGGGTATCCTGGTCCGTACGTATCCCTTGGAAACCTCTCTTCGGTCGTGGCCTCGTTTTCATTGGTGGAGGAACTATTTGAGATAAAGATATCGCGAATCCAACTCATTAGCCAAGCCGACGCACAGCCGATACATCAATCTTCTGTTAAACGGAGTAATAGCAACCCATCGGGTCCATAATCCGCGATAGAATGTCTCGGAGTGGAGGCCGCTATCGCTTGGCAGCGGGCTTGACCGAGACGCTGATACGCGCGTGCGTTTCAGAACAGCGCACAGGGATTCTCCCCGGGGGCGCTCGCGTCGGCGTGATCCATCGCTGGTAATCGCTCCGTCACCTATATACTCGCGGTCATGTGTGGATTGAACATCACATGAGCCAAGCGACGCTTGGAAGCGGTCCCTATCGGAACTCCAATCTCTTCTCCGGGTACTATCTCGACGAGCGCGTCGCCGATCTTGACGCGTGGGACTGCGATGTCGAGGCGCAGGAGGCGTTCGATGAGATCAACGACCTCTGGCAGAAAGAGGCAGCGCTTCTCGACACGTACAATGAAGATGATCTGATCGACACGTGGATCGCTGAGATTCTCGACATCCTCGGTTTCGACACGATCTCCGAGGCGACGCTCCCCGACGGCGGCGGGCACGTCGACCGGCTGCTGTACGAAGACGACAACGCCCGACGGGAGGCGGCGCAACGACGTGCCGACGGCGACGTTGACGCCATGTTCTCCGAGGCATCAGCGATCCTCGAAGCCAAACAGTGGGACGCCAACTTCGAGCAGCGCTTCGCCGAACAGCGGTCGTACCGCGACGCCTCGCATCAGATCAAGTACTACCTCGAACGGACGCCGAGCGATCTGAAGTGGGGCGTGCTCACCGACGGGAAGAAGTGGCGGCTCTACGGGACGAAGGACTACGAGACGCAGACCTACTACGAGGTCGACCTGCCGGAGATTCTGGAGAGCGGTGACCTAGAGGCGTTCAAATACTTCTTCGCGTTCTTCCGGCCGGAGGCGTTCGTCGAGCACGCGGGGAGCTCGTTCCTCGACGACGTGTGGACCGAGTCGGAGACGGCCGCACAGGAGCTCGGCGAGGACCTCCAGGACAACGTCTTCCGAGCGCTGCGAGTACTCGGGAAGGGGTTCGTCGAGTCGAACGACCTCGATGTCGGTCCGGAGGGCGACGTGGACCGCGACGAGCTGAAAGAGCAGTCGCTGGTCCTGCTGTACCGGCTGATGTTCGTCCTCTACGCCGAGTCGCGCGGGCTGATCGACCCCGACGACCCGGACGCGAGCGAGGAGTACCACGAGTACTTCAGCCTCGAAGCGAAGCGCGAGGAGATCCTCGACGACGTGGAGGGCATGGACGTCGAGTCCGGCGAGGCGTTCACCGAGGAGTACAGCCGGTTCTCGACCTCCATCTGGGGCCGGCTCTCGGAGCTGTTCGAGCTGATCGACGAGGGCGAGGAGGACCTCGACATCCCGCCGTACAACGGGGGGCTGTTCAGCCGAGAGGACCACGCGTTCCTCACCGAGTACGAGGTGAAGGACCCGTACATCGCGGAGGTGGTCTACTGGCTGTCGACGACCGAGAACGACGAGGGCGAGGACGTGCCGGCGGACTACGCCGACCTGGACACGCGGCACCTCGGGTCGATCTACGAGGGGCTGCTCGAACACGAGTTCCGGATCGCGGACGCGGAGGGCGTCGCGGCGGTCTCGGAGGACGGCGGCCAGGTGTGGAAGCCGGCCTCGGAGGTCACGGCGGCGGAGGCGGTCGAGATCGTCGACGAGGGCGGGCTGTACGTCGTCAACGACGAGGGCGAGCGCAAGGCGACGGGGGCGTATTACACGCCGGACTACGTGGTCACGTACATCGTCGAGGAGACGGTGGACCCGCTGATCGCGGAGATCGACGAGGACCTCCGCGAGCAGGGGCTCGAACCGAGCGACCGGGAGTACTTCGCGGACTTCTGGCAGGAGGTGAAGGACCTCACGATCCTCGACCCGGCGATGGGGTCGGGCCACTTCCTCACGAAGGCGACCGGCTACCTCACCGAGCAGGTGATGGAGGTCGTTCGCGAGCAAGAGATTCAATCGTACGACGAGCAGTACATCCGGCGGGAGATCTCGAAGGAGTGCATCTACGGCGTCGACCTGAACGGGATGGCGGTCGAGCTGTCGAAGCTCTCGATGTGGCTGGAGACGCTCGCGGCGGACCAGCCGCTCGCGTTCCTCGACCACCACCTGAAGGCCGGAAACTCGCTGGTCGGGAGCGACATTACCGAAGTATTGGACGACGACGGTCCGGAAGAGGGTCAGATAACGCTCTCACAGGTAGTTGCCCGTGTTCGGCAGGACACCCTCGGGCACGTGATGGATCTGATGGCGGACCTGCTGGCGTACGACAACGACTCGCTGGAGAGCGTGAAATCGATGGAGGAGCTGTACGGCGAGATCCGCGACGATCCCCTGTACACGCGCCTCTTTGAGTTGGCGAACGTCCACACCGCCGAGGAGTTCGGCTGTGACGTGCCCGAGGACGCCTACGAGCAGATGGCGGGCGCGATCGAAGAGGAGGCCGATTGGGCGGAGATCCGCGAGGAGGACTGGTTTACGGCGGCACAGGCGACGGCCGACGAGCAGGACTTCTTCCACTGGGAACTGGAGTTCCCCGAGGTGTTCTTCGATTCGGCGGGCGAGAAGATAGGCGAGGCGGGCTTCGATGCCGTTGTTGGGAATCCACCATATGTGCGTCAGGAACAGTTGAAGTCGCAAAAAGAGTGGTTCTCCAGCACTTATGAGGTATACTCATCTTCCGCAGATCTGTATACCTACTTCATAGAGCAGGGACGTACGATACTCGCTCCACATAGATACCTAGGCTATATTGTCTCAAACAAGTTTACAAAATCAGAATACGGGACAGCTTTGCGAGACTTCTTGAGTACTCAAGTGACCCTCTCTGTTCTCTGTGACTTTCACGATCTCCCTGTATTTGGACCAGACGTTTCGGCCTATCCGCTTGTCATGGGTATACAGAATAGTGAGCCGGGGACGGATCACGAGGTAACAACGTTACAAGTTGAATCTCTGGATTTCGCTGATTTGGGTGACGTTATTAGTTCAAAAGCGATACCAGTGCCGCAAGAGCGTTTTAATTCATCTTCGTGGTCGCTATCGGATCCTCAATCCCTTGAGGTTCTGAATAAGGTGGAGAGTAATAGTACCGAATTATCGAACTATTTGGATGAAGATATTCTGTGGGGGATAAAAACAGGACTGAATGATGCCTTCATAATCAACAGAGAAAAGTACGAAACTATCTGTAATCGTGATTCTAGCTCATCTGACCTGATTTTTCCGCTAATGAAAGGTAGTGATGCTGAGCGATATCTTACTGACTTTTCTGAGAACTATCTAATTCGGGTCCCATCAGGGTGGACCCGTCAACAATCCGGATTAGAAGACGAAGAAGATGCTTGGCAGTGGTTCAAACAGGAATATCCCGCTATTGCTGGGCATCTATTGGAGTATCGCTCTGCTGCAAGATCCCGATACGATCAGGGAGAATACTGGTGGGAGTTGAGGCCATGTGACTATTACAATAAATTTGACGATGAAAAAATTATATATCCTGAAATATCCGATGGGCCGAGATTCAGCATTGATTTGGACGGATACTATGCTAATAATAAGTGCTACATCATCCCCTCAAAGGATTTTGAACTGGTAGGCATACTCAATTCCACAATCGGTGAGCTTTGGTCGCGAAGTAATCTATCAAGCGTTCGAGGAGGGTACCTAGAGTATAGAACAGTTCATTTGTCCGAATTTCCTATTCCGGATTTTGAGGATTCTGGTCTTGCTACCGAAGTTGAAAAAATAATCGACCTGATTGATACTCGGAGAGATTACAACACGGATCTGTTAGACCATCTTGGAACTTACTCAGTCAGTCGCGGTATCTCAGAACAAGGGCTTATTCAGCCCCCCAAGCAAGCTTCACGGTCAAGACTCAGTAATACGGCTGTAGAAAACTCAAGTCTCCGAGTCGGCACCGCCCGCGTCGTTCGCGAGTCCCCGAACACGGTTCTCATAGAGGCCACCGCTCGCTACAAGCCCGACGACGAGGACGCACACGAGACGGACCAGTGGGGCTACACGGAGACGGAGTACCTGCCGGCGTTCCGGACCACGGACCTCACGGAGACGGAGGCAGACCTGATCGAGCACTTCGTGCCGGTCGCCGTCGACGAGGCGGGCGGCTTCGCGAACTTCCGGGAGACGGCGACGAAGACGAACTCGCTCGTCGATCGGCTGAAGGCGATCGAGTTGCCGGCTGTCGACGACGTGGCCGACGACTTGGAGAACTACCTGGAGACGAAGGAGCGCGCCGAGGAGCTCGACGCCAAGATCGAGCAGACGGACCAGCTCATCGACGAGATCGTCTACGAACTGTACGGGCTGACTGAGGAGGAGATCGAGATTGTCGAGGAGGCGGTCAGAATGTGAGTCAAATAACTCCTATCTGAGATATTCTTCAGCAACTTGTGACTAATTACCACTTGGATCCAATTTATCACCGCTATTCCAGATTTCATCGAAGGCGTCGGTAGCTTGCTGCACCGCATCAGGATCTCTGGTGTAAATACCGCCGTTAAACTCATCTGCAAGCTGATCCCTCGTAAGATCGGCAGATGAAACCAGTAATTCTCGATCGTCTGCGATAACCATTCGGGCATGAACTAGCTGGTGTTCATGGACGTTGCCTCCAGTTCGACGAGCCAGTTCGTTCATCACCGCATTCGCCATTTTCCGTCGCTCGCCACGGGATGAACCCGTATTAGTGAGTATTTTTATTTCAATCTCTTCATCAGATTCAGCGATATCGATCAAGTCCTCATGAAGCATGTCGATCCGTAGTGATGCGATGCGAAGTTCCTCCTCCGTAGAAGAGATCATTAATTCAGCTTTCCGTTGTATTCCACGTTTACGCTCCCACATCTCCATGGCAGGCAACGTTGAGACAAACTCGGATCTAGTTCGCTCCTGCTCTTTTTGTTTAAGATAGTTCTCCCATTCTCGTTCGAAACCCGAGACATTATATCCATGACCGATTGCAGTTAGCGAATTCACGGCAAAAGCTGGCAGCATAACCGCTCCATGGAAGCGCTTCTCTTCAGTATAGAAATCGTTGCTACCTAACTCGTCGAAACTGGAATCTTCAATATGTTGGTTGAAATTTTCACAGTAATTAACAAGATCTTCTTCAATCGTAGCGGCTACTCCTTGTGGAAGAGAATAACTGCGATGTTTGGTCGAAGCCTCCAATAGTTGACCTGCTGAAATAGTTGCGCCATCGATTGTTTTGCTTCCACCTTCCTCACCAATCTCCGATACAATCTCTTGCAACCACTTTTGAGTCATGTCCTCATATTTATTATAATCTAATTCCATGAGTCCAAGAATCCCTGGGACCCCACTAATGGGTCTTCTTATTGGGTTTTGTTCTGGGTGATAATTTTTGATAAAGTAATCCCGAGCCCTTTGGGTCGCCTCTGAATGAGGTGCGATATGTACGAGAGAACGGAATAGATTTGCATGGTCATTTCCAATACGACCCGAAAACTCTTGCTTCTGTTTCTGTATTTGGAGGACCAGTTCAATATGATCACTACAGTTCTCCGGCTTCTGATTTTCAATAAATAGCCTGTATAGTGGTGTGAAAATCTTACCGTACTCTACCAGTAAGTAATCAACAAGATCAGTACTTAGTTCCTCTCCAAATCTTTCCAAAAATGTTGTCGGCTTTTCACTATCAAAGCGACCTAGAACCCAAATAGCTGGCGCGTGGCGTATCTTATACTCTCCGACTTCTGAATAAAAGTCTTCCAAATTCTCTAATGTCTTCGTGATAGTCGGCGAGCAATCCCGTAGCTTGTCCTCATTCATCTTAACATACTATTGAGGGGTTGGTTGAATTATTCTTTTCCTTCCCTATTCATCGACATCAATCGCTAACTCGATGACAAGTACCAACCTATCCACTTGTCCCTACCGAAGCGCCCGACGCCCAAACACGGCGACGAGCAGCGCGATCAGGATCCCACCGATCAACGACTGAACGCTCGCGAGCAGCTGCGTAGTCGTAGTAACCGGTTCGATGCCGCCGTAGCCGAGCGTCGAGAAGGTGACGGCGCTGAAGTAGATGTTGCCGATAAGGCCGGGCGTCTCGCCGCCGATCACGATCCCACCGACGATCGAGTAGATCGCCGCGAAGACGGCGACGACCGCGATCGAGGTGCCGATGACGCGGGCGGGGCTCTCGCCGTAGAGCATGACCCACCGATACGTTGCGTGCTTGAACCACTCCCAGTACGAGCGCGTGGCGAAGGCGCGCTTTCGGCGGGAGTGCTGCTCTCTCACGTAGGGTTGCGCAACGTCGCGTGGCCGGCTGTTCTCGCGCTGGAGGCGCTGTCGGATGCGGTACACGCTGGTCGCTTTCTTCAGTCGATTGCCGACTTCTCGCCGGTCCTCCGTATCGAGGCTGCGATGGCGCCGGAATCGTTTGATGGCCTGTCGGACCTTCGCGATGGATCCAGAGGGCGGACTCGCGTCGGCGCTGCGAAAGCGCGACTGAAGTACCTGACCGCTCCGTACTGCGAGAGCGATCTTGTCCTTGAGCGATATTGGTGTAGTCATCTTTCCGTTGAGGGGACGCCACGTATCGCAGGGGTCAGCCTCCCGTTCGTACACGGTCTGCTCGCTGAAGACTGTCTGATCGTTGATCGACATCCCCTGAGGCTTCGTATCGTACAGCCGTGCGCCTGTGAGATTGGCGCCATCGAATTGGCTATCTTTCAGAGATGCACCCTCTAAGTTCGCTCCAAGAAGGTCAGCGTCGGCGAAGTTCGTGCGGATGGCAGTTACGTCTGTAAGCGAGGCCCAACGCAGGAGGGTATCTTTAAAATCGGCGTCGTGGAGGTCAGCACCGGTAAGATAGGCATCGGTGAGGTCGGCATGTTGAAGGTTGGCGTCAGAAAGGTCGGCATGTCGGAGGTCGGTGTTAATAAGGATAGTATCCATGAGATGGGAGTTAGTAAGGTTGACCTCGTAGAGGTTGGCGCCAGTAAAGTCAGCACCCGCGAGGTTTGGGTTGGTGAAGTTGACACCGAAGAGATCAGCGCCAGTAAAGTCAGTACCCACGAGGTTGGCACCACTCAGGTCTGCACCCCGAAGATCGGTGTTGGTAAGATCGGCCTGAGGAAGATCTGCCTGCGAAAAGTTGGTCTTGAAGAGGTTGGCGTTGGGGAGTTCGGCCGTAAAGAGATTAGCATTAGTGAGGTCTGCCTTGTAGAGGTTAGTACCGGTGAGGTCAGCTTGTAGGAGGTCGGCATTAGTGAGGTCGGCATACTTGAGATCGGCATTGGTGAAGTCGCTACATCCGAGGACTGCATTAGTGAGGTCGGCTTGTATGAGATTGACGTTGGTGAGATCGGCGTCAAAGAGTACAGTTTTAGAAAGATCAGAATCTCGGAGATAATATCCATCTAATGAAGAATTGAGATTAAATTCGATTCCGGCCAGCACTGATCCATCGAGTAATTCACCACACGGTTGTGTTTGGTCTCTAACCTCAGCGTCGACCAAAGATTGCTGCAACGCTTCCACGGACTTTTCACCTACTTCGTCGGGATCAGAGTGCCAAACACACCGACTTGAGTCCCGATAGGTGGCGCGCCAGCAACAACTCTGATGATCCGGCCGGTCGCCCACTTTGTGATCTCCTGGCCACGTATACCCGCACTTCCCTTCTGGAACCCCGTTCATCCGTTACCCAAACCCGGCCCACCAGCCGGGACGCGTCGCATGGGGCGGACGGAGCGCGGGAAGCGGACGGATCAGCTTGGCGTCGACGTAGCCAGCGAGATATCCCGCGCCCCGCGTTGTGATCGACCAGTGGTCGTCGAGGTCGCCGCGATCGTCGTTGGCGACCCACCCGGCATTCGCTAGGATGCGGAGGCGGGTGCGGACAAATCTACGGCGGAGGTGGAGATCGTGGGATATCTCCCACGCTGATGCCGGGTCTTCGCGACTGAGATACTCAAGGATATTCTCGTCTTCCTGCACCATCCAGTTTGCCGATTTTTTGTACATAATTCGAGTTAGACATGAGCATTTTCGTCGCCGTTCTCGGCCTCGGATCCCTCGTCGATGGACTTCGCGTCGAGCTCACCTTCAAGATAAGATTCCCCAGCTGGTGTGATCGAGTACACCCCGTTTCCGAGTTCTTGGACTAGTCCGTGATCCTTCATCCGGTTCAGACGCTTGGAAACGCCCGACTTTCCGATATCAATGTACTCGTGCTTAGACAGCGGAGTCGGTGAGGTAGGGCCTTCGGCGCTCATGATCTCCAAAATCCGATCGTCCCAGATAGTCATCCAATCTGCGCTCTTCCTCATAGACACGAAGTTTCCGCGAAGAAACTTTGTTCCCCCTATATGTGCTTGTGAGACACAATAGGTCCCATAGGACTCTTCGTTAACTATAAGATACTTCGTTTCTTTGCGTGGACCACGGAGCCCGAGTGAGAGACTCTCGGCAGTGTGAGAAAATGTAGGATCCCGGTCGCGGCGTTACAGCGCCCGACCGGGTCGGGTTCTGTGCTGAAACCACAGAACCATGCCAATGAAGGCAACTGCGGGGCTTAAGCCCTGCGCGACGGCTGACGAACTGAGCGGACGTAACCACGGCTGCGGTCTCTGCGAAGCGCCGGCTGACGGCTACGACGCGGCGTACGGCGGCGCGCTCTGCGAGGAGTGCGCGGACGCGTTCGGCGACCTCCGCAGCGACGTGCGGGAGGTGCGCGATGAGTAGCGCGACTCAGGGGGACGTCCGCGAGAGCTACGTCGACCTGACGGGCTTCCAGCGCGACATCCTCTGGCAACTGACGCGCCTCGACGGCGACGTCCACGGCCTCCGGATCAAGGAGTCGCTGGGGGAGATGGGCTACGGCGAGGTCAACCACGGCCGCCTCTACCCGAACCTCGACACGCTCGTCCGGAGCGGCTTCGTCGAGAAGGGCGAGCTCGACCGCCGGACGAACGAGTACGAGCTCACCGACGAGGCGCTGGAGCTGCTCGCCGACCGCCAGTCGTGGGAGCGAGGTGACGAATGAGGTTCACCCGCATCGCCGACGGCGAGGCGACCGCGTACACGGTCGGCGTCGAGCGCCTCGACCCCGACGCGGACCCGGAGCTGGAGCCCGCGGGCTACCACTCCCCGCAGCTGCTCTACGCGGTGATGACCCCCGGTGCGGTCGTCACGGACTACGACATCCACCGGCTCGCCCGGAATCTGCCGGGTGACGCGAGCTGGGTGACCGCGGAGCTCCGCGATCTCGACTACGACGAGCTCGACGCGCCGGAGGCCGACCCGTGAGCCGGGAGGTCGACGTCGAACTGCGCTCGTCGCACGGCCGGCACGTCGAGACGGTTGACGTCGGCGTGCTCGCGACGGACTCGGCCGCGGTCGACATGGCGCGCCGGCAGGCGGGCATCCCCGCGAGCGAGTTCGACACCGGCGAGGTGGTGGCTCCGTGACCGGGAAGCTGTGGGAGTGCCCGCAGTGCGAGCGGCTCGTCAACCGGTTCGTGAACGGCGGCACGTGCCCGAACTGCGGCCACTACTCGGGCCGGTCGTTGGTCTGTCTGAACCGGGGACCATGACGAGCAGGCAGGCACCGGAGGAGATGTCGGTGCGGAAGGCCGCACAGCGGTACCTCCGACGTCGGCGAGCCGATGCCACGGAGGCGACCGTGAAGTCGTGGAAGTACCGCCTCAAGCTCTTCGTGGAGTGGTGCGAGGGCATCGGCCTCGACCACGTCGGCCAGCTCCGCGGCTACGACATCGACGAGTACTACGAGATCCGCAGCGCGAAGGTCGCGCCGTCGACTCTCGAAGGCGAGATGTGGACGATGCGGATGTTCGCGGAGTACCTCGAGCAGATCGACGCCGTCGAGGAGGGCCTCAGCGACTCGGTCCGCATCCCGGACATCAACCCGGAGGACCGCGCCGACGAGACGAGCCTCTCGACGCCGGCGGCGATGCGGCTGATCGAGCACTACCGCGCGTCGGAGCAGGACCGCGCCAGCAGGGCGCACGCGTTCCTGGAGCTCGCGTGGTACACCGGCGCCCGCCAGAGCGGGCTGCGGACGCTCGACGTCCGCGACCTGAACGCGCGCTACGAAGACGGCGAACAGAGCTGGGTGGAGTTCCGGCACCGACCGGACACGGACACGCCGCTCAAGAACAACCGGCGGGGTGAGCGACCGGTCGGGGTTCCCGACGAGGTGGCTCGCGTCGTCAGCGAGTACATCGAGGGGAAGCGGTTCGACGTCCGCGACGAGCACGGCCGCAAGCCCCTCTTAGCCAGCGCGCAGGGCCGGCCGACGGAGAACACCGTCCGAGTGTGGAGCTACGGCGCCACGCAGCCGTGCGTCGCCGGAGGCTGTCCGCACGACAAGGATCCGAGCACCTGCGAGTGGACGCAGTACGCGCACCTGAGCAAGTGCCCGTCCTCGAGATCTCCGCATCCGATACGGACGGGGTCGATCACCTGGCAGCTGAACCAGGGGATCCCGCCGGAGGTCGTCGCGGAGCGGGTCGACGCGACGGTGAAGACGATCGAGAATCACTACGATTGGGCCTCGAAGGAGGACCGGTGGCGGCGGTACCGAGACCGGATGGAACAGCGACAGGACTACGTCGATCAGCTGACGGAAAACCAGAATTTCGACAATGAACTCAACTGAGCGGAACGACGCGGGAGAACAGTGTGAGCCGGTTACGCAGACGGCTAAATGTACATCGTGCCGGCCCATTTTCACCCCACTTCGCAACGACGAGCGCTAGCGAGGAGTCCGTAGTGGGGTGAAGCTGCCGCCGGGCGAATTTGAATCAGGGAGCAACTCTCCGATTTGCGACCGTGATTCAATATTCGTGCCGGCCCACTTCTCCCGCATTTCACCCAGCTAGCGACCGCGTTCGGGTGGCCGTAACCACGCCCTCGCGAGCGAAGCGAGCGAGGGACGACGAGTCGCACGCCCGGGAAGCGACCGACGGGAGCGACCCGGACCGTCTCGTCCGTATTCGAATTCGCGCCGGCCCACGTCTCCCGCATCCGTCTGTCGACCCCGCAGCGACGCCTCGCCGACCCTGGGCGGCTCGGTCCGCCCGTTTCGAACGCGGTCTCACGCTCCGCTGTCCGAACTCCGGTTTTAACAACCTTCAAGTCCACCGCTAGCCGGATACAACACGAATGAGACTCTTCGCCTCGGCGTCGGACAGACGGCGGGGGATCCTCGCGGTCGTCGCCGTCCTGCTCGCGTTCGTGGGCCTCTACCTCCTCGTCCGGGAGTACTTGGGGTTCATCACGAACGCCGAGGCCCTGCGGGTGTGGCTCCGGCAGTTCGGCGTGCTCGCTCCGCTCGTGTTCATCGCCATCCAAGCCCTCCAAGTGATCGTCGCGCCCATCCCGGGGCAGGTCGTCGCACTCGTCGCCGGCTACCTCTTCGGCCCCTTCTGGGGCACGGTCTACAGCGTCACCGGCGTCCTCATCGGGAGCGCCATCGCCTTCTCGCTCGCGAAGCGGTACGGCCGGTCGTTCGTCGAGGACGTGCTTCACCCGGACGTGGTCGCCCGCTTCGACGAGTTCGTCGACACGGTCGGCGTCCCGGGGCTGTTCGCGTTCGTCATCATCCCCGGCCTCCCCGACGACGCGATCTGCTTTTTAAGCGGTCTCACGAAGTGGAAGCTCCCCACGTTCATCGCCGTGATCAGCGTGGGTCGCCTTCCAGCGTACGTGTTCACCGTCTACGCCGGCGGCCAGCTCGCGAGCGGGCGGTTCCTCTCCGGGTTCGGGCTCATCCTCACGGTCGTCCTCGCTTCCGTGGTCGGTTACTACAAGCAGGAGGCGATCCGCGACGTCCTCGCCCGGGTCGAACCGCGGCTTCCTTTTTAAGAGGTCCCCTGACTGGTCCCGGGTCAACCCCAAGTCCACCGCCGGTCGAGGACGAACCGGTAGACCCCGCTGAGCAAGATGGCGACCGCGTTCGCGATGAGATACAGGATTCCGCCCCACTCCACGAGCGCGTAGAGGACGCCGAGCTGGATCGGGATGGCGGTCCCGCGGACGAGGTTCGTCTTCGCCAGCCCGGAGAGGTACTCGATCGTGCCCGTGTTCTGGCTCGCTTCGAACGTCCACGCGTTGTTGAACACGTACGAGAGAATGATCGTGATCTCGATGGCGACCGCCGCGCCGATCAGGTAGTTGATCCCGGCGGCGTCGACGAACAGCCAGAGCAGCCCCATCTGAATCCCCGCTGTGAACGCGCCGACGGTGACGAACCGGCGCATTTGGACGGCGATCGGTCCGCTGACGAGGTTGCGGAGGATCGCCCGGACCATCACCGATAGCCGAGCGCCTCGAGCCGGGCCTCGAGGTCCTCGTCGACCTCGTCGTCCCCGGCGGCGTCCCCCTCCCGGTCGCGGAGCTCGGCGACGTGGTCCGCGGCGATCGGCGCGAAGCGCTCGACGACGGCCAGCTCCTCGTCGGTCGGGTCCGCGGACAGGTCCTCCTGCTGGGTCGGGTCCGAGGGACGGTGGTACAGCTCCGTCTCGCCCGTGTCCGCGTTCTCGACGTACGTCCACTCGGCGTCACGGACGCTCACGAGGAGGTCGCCGTCGGCCATCGACCGCGGGATCGGCTGCTCGGTCACCTCCTCGCCGCGAACGGTCACGGAGACGACGGGCTCCTGATCGGGGTCGGCGTCCCCTCGGACCGCGGGCGTCACCGACTCCCCGCGCCACTCCGGCGGCGACTCGATGCCGAGCAGGTCGGCCACGGTCGGCGGGATCGCGTCGAGGCCGACGTGTTCGGAGACGCGCCCGCCGTCCTCGCCGGGGACGTTGACGATGAACGGGACGCGGATCAGCTCGTCGTACAGCTTCGGGTAATGCGCGAGGTGGCCGTGTTCCTGGAACTCCTCGCCGTGGTCGCCCGCGACGACGATCGCGGTCTCGTCGGCGACGCCGGCCGCCTCCAGGGCGTCGAGCAGCCGGCCCACGCTGGCGTCCACCTGTCGCACGGTCGCCTGGTACAGCGTCCGGAGGTCGCGGAGGGTCCGCTCGCCAACCTCGAGTCCGAGGCTCGTGCGGGTGTGCGCGTGGAGCATCCGGTGGGTCCCGACGAGCCCGTCGGACACCTCGCGGATGTACCGCGGCGCCGGGACGTACGGCGTGTGCGTGTCCATGTAGTGGGTCCACAGGAAAAACGGTCCGTCGGCGTCGTCGATGAACTCCGTCGCGGCGTCCTCGACGTCGAACATGCGCGAGGCATCGAGGAAGGGGCGGTCGTCGCTCTGGCCGCTGACCTTGGACTTGAGTCGGCGGAACGGCGAGGCGAGCAGCTGGATCCACGCTTCGACCGTCGGGTGGGCCGCGAGATACCGGCTGTACCGGCTCGACCCGACGCTGGTGACGAACGGCTCGAACTCGTCGAACCCCTCGGGGTACCCCCAGTGAGACGTGAGGAAGCCGTTGGCGGCGTTGAAGCCGCCGGTTTCGATCCGCGCCTCCGAGAGCACCGAAGCCAGCGTCCGCGCGCCGGTCACGCCGATGTCGTCGTTCCGGGCGAAAACGGGTTCGGACGCGAGGATCGACGGGAACGAAAAGGGCGTCCAGTTTCCGGTCGCGAACGCCCGGTCGAACGTCGTTCCGTCGTCGGCGAGGTCGTCGAGTACCGGCGAGATCCGATCGGTGTCGTACGGTGCTATCGCGTCGGCTCGCAGCGAATCTATCGTGACGAGAACGACGTTCGATACGGTCTCGTCCGCGTGTGAGGTGTCCGGTGCCATGTTATGCGGTGGGTGTCTCCGTCGTCGCGACGCCGCGGGACGGCCCGACCGGTCGGACCGCGAATTTTCGGCGGCCCGACTGGGGCGCGGATCTCCGTTGACGCGGTGAGCCGGCGGCCGGCCCGCGTCTCGTCGAGCCGCGCGTCAGCAACACGAGTATACCCCAGAGAGCGCTTGCCAACGGCTTGAGGATTTCGATCTCGGAGACGGCGGGAGCGTAGCTATTTGCCGCGGGCCCGCGAAGGGGCAGATATGAGCGATGCGACGACCGAGGCGGTCCGCGGCGTCGACGCCCTCGACGCCGACGTCCCGGGCGACGAGATTCCCGAGTCGGTGCCGGCCGAGTCGCGGGCCGTGGAGACGAACGGCGTCCGGCTCCACGTCGTCGAGGCGGGGCCGGAAGACGGGAAGCTGCTCGTCCTACTCCACGGATTCCCGGAGTTCTGGTACGGCTGGCACGAGGCGATCGCGACGCTCGCCAGCGCCGGGTACCGCGTCGTGGTCCCGGACCAGCGCGGGTACAACCTCTCGGAGAAACCGCCGGCCGTGAGCGACTACCGGATCGACGAGCTCGCCCGCGACGTCGTCGGCATCGTCGACGCGTACGGGCGGGACACCGCCGCCGTCGCCGGCCACGACTGGGGGGCGGCGGTGGGGTGGTGGCTCGCGCTCCACCACGCCGACCGCGTCTCCGAATTCGTCGCCGCGAACGTCCCGCATCCGACCGTCTTCGAGGAGACGCTCCGGAGCTCGTGGGACCAGCGGCTCAAGAGCTGGTACGTGCTCGCGTTCCAGCTCCCGAAGCTCCCCGAGGCGGTCGCCAGCGCGGGCGACTGGCGGCTGGCCGTCCGCGGGCTCCGCGACTCCAGCAACCCCGGCACGTTCGGCGACGAGGACGTTCGTCGCTACCGCCGCGCGTGGAACCGCGAGGGCGCCTTCGAGGCGATGGTGAACTGGTACCGGGCGATCGTTCGAGACCGGCCAACTCCGGAGCACACCCGCGTCGAGGTCCCGACGCTGGTGATCTGGGGCGCGAAGGACCGCTTCCTCACCAAGCGAATGGCCGGCCGGAGCGTGGAGCACTGCACCGACGGTCGGCTGTTGACCCTTGACGCCGCGACGCACTGGGTCGTCCACGAGGAGCCGCACCGGGTCGCGGAGGCGATCGCCGAGCACGCGGACCCGCTCCTGCCCGGCGCGCGCGAGTGACCTCGCCACGGACCTTTTATACCGACGGCCACCACCGTGAGGCATGACGCTCGACAGATACGCGGACGCCGTCGCCGACCTCGACCCCGCGCCGGGCGAGGTGGAGACCGCCGAGCTCGTCGTCACCGACGACGTGCTCGTCAAGGCGTTCGTCCTCGGCCCGGACGCCGCCGTCGACCCGCACGAACACGCCGACTCGACCAACGTCTTCCACGTTATCGAGGGGGAGCCGACGGTCGTCAGAGACGACGCCGAGGAGGCGCTCTCGGCGCCCGCGGTGGTCCCGAACGAGCGCGGCGAGGTCCACGGCGCGCGCAACGAGACCGACGAGCGAGCCGTGCTCACGGCGAGCCTCTGCCCGCTCCCCTGATGGACGGTGAGGTCGACCCCGAGGAGCTCGCGGCGCTTCTCGACGAAGAGGACGGAGCCGACGGCGACGCGGACGGGAGCGAGGACGACGAGGGCGGTCTCCGGATCGTCGACATCCGCGACCGGCGGGCGTTCGACCGCGGCCACCTCCCCGGCAGCGAGTGCGTTCCGTTCCCCGAGCTGACGACCCGCGTCGAGGGCCTGACCGGCGCCTCGCGGATCGTCACCGTCTGCCCGCACGGGATCGCCAGCCGGCAGGCCGCACAGCTGATCGGGAGCTACGCCGGGATCGGGGACGCGCGCGTCGAGAGCCTCCGCGGGGGCGTCGAAGCGTGGCAGCGCGACGTCGGCGAGTTAGAGACGACGGACGGGGAGAGCGGCGAGGCCGGCGAGGCCGACGAGCGCGACGGCGGGACCGACGAAGGGCCCGACGCCCCCTTCTGATCAGGGGCGGCGCCGGCCGAACGTCACGGCGGCGACGATCAGCGCGAGCACGGCGGCGACGGGACCGAACCCGGGGACGCCGTCGTCGGTCGCGCCGGCGACGGGGCCGTTCCGCTCGACGGTGACGGTCGTCGACGCCCCGTCGACCGGGCCGACGACGCTCACGTTCGCTTCCCGATCGCCGCCGATCACGCGGGTGCCTCCCGACTCCCCGAGCGTGACGTTCCGAGCGACGGTCGTTTGGTCGCCGGAATCGAGTCTGACGGGCGCGGTGGCGACCGTCTCCCCGTCGACGCGGAACTCGACGTCGGCGCCCGCGGGGAGCCTCGCGTCGTTTCCGACGGTCGCGGTGACGCGGACCGGGTCGCCGGCGGTCACGCGCTCTGCGGCGGTCGAGACGCCGCGAACCGACGGCGGCGCGGGCTCCGAGACGACGACCGTCAGCCGCTCGCCGGCGACCCGGACCGCGTGTTCGCCGGGCTCCGCGAAGGCGCGCTCGAAGCGCACCGTGGTCTCCGCGCCCGCGTCGACCGTGCCGGTCCGCGTCGCGACCGCGTCGCCGTCGACGGTCAGCGCGAGGTCGTACTCGCCCGCGACGCCGCCGGTGTTGGCGACGTCGACCGCCGCCGCGAGCGTCTCGCCCGCGACGAGTTCCACGGGGCCGCGGGCGACGGGACGGTCGCGGTACTCACCGGTCGCCCGGACGCCGTCGTCGGCGAGGGCGTAGCCGACCTGCGCCGGCGTCTCGCCGAACGCCTCGGCGTGGGCCCCGCGGTCCCACGTCTCCGCCGTCGCCCGCGTGGTCGTCAGGCGCTCGGCCTCGGCGCGGACCGCCGCCGCGGTCTCAGCGTCGGCCCCCTCGGCCGCGGCCGCCTCGATCGCGTCGAGGATATCCTCGTTGGTGACCGGTCCGTCAGCGGCGTTCAGCTCGCGGAGGACCGTCGCCAGCGAGGCGCTCCCGTCCGTCGCGACGCGGAGCCGACGGTCGATCTCGCCCGCGACGAGCGCCCCCTTCGTGTAGTCCGGGTTCCGCTCCCACGTTCCGGGGTCGGCGAGCACCGCGGAGGCGTCGGGGTCGCGCTCGCCGCGCGCCAGCGTCCGCTCGAACTCCTCGAAGTCGGCGGCGCCGCGGTCGAGCGCGAACAGCGCGGCGTAGTAGGTCGCGCTCGCCTCGGTGATCCACCGGCCGCTCGCGTCGGTCCGGTACGCTTGCCGGGTGTGGACGTACTCGTGGGTCCAGACGTCGGTCGCGGTACCCGCCGGCTCCGCGTCCCGGACCCACAAGTCGGCGTCGCCGACCTGGAGCCCGCGGACGCCCCACCCGACGTCGCCGGTGGGCGCCGCCACCGCGAACACCGTCTCGTCGCGCGCGCCGACCTGCAGCGCGGTCGACGCCGACTCGAAGACGCCGAACACCTCCTCGGGAGGCGCTTCGAGGTCGGCCGCCGCGGGGACGATCAGCCGGTAGCGCTGGCCGCCGGCCTCGCGGACGTGCTCCTCGTAGGGGCCGAGGAACGCCATCGCCTGCGATGCGACTCCCTCGCCGTCGACGGCGTTCTCGCGCGTCAGCCGGACCTGTCCGTCGTACCGGCCGGTGTACGACCAGCTCGCTCTCGTCCGCGGCGTCCGGACCAGCGCCCACTCGCCCGCGTCGACGAACCGGTAGGAGCCGCGGGCGCCGAGCGGGCCCGCCTCCTCGACGGTGTCGTTCGCGTCCATCGCGTAGGTGAGCGAGGGGGTCGCCGTCTCCCCGTCCCACGCCCACGTCGATCCGTCGGCGCCGGCGTCGTCGGCCGGCTCGAAGCCGTCGGCCTCGACCGCGGCGTCGTTCGCGCTGAGGAGTGTCACTCGAAGCTCCGTGACGCGGTCGGGGATCTCCGCCCGCGTCGTGACCCCGACCGTTCCGCGTTCGTCGGTCGCGAACAGCTCGTTTCGCAGGCGGATCGCGTCGGAGTCGTCGGCCTGAGCCGTCCGAGCGGCTCGGTCGGCGGCGGACGAGACGCTCTCGCCCCCGTCGAGCGACGCGGGACCGACCGATCCGTGGGAGACGTGCTCGGCAGCGCCCGCACGCTCCCCGACCGCCGCGCTCCCGGCGGCCGGCAGCGCGGCCGCGAGCAGCATCGCGACGAGGAGGACGGCGAGAACAGACCGAACCGCGGGATCCGACCCCGACCGTGTCATGGATCCACCACCGTGCGACGCCGACAAATGCCTGTTCCTCTCGGCGGGAACACGCGTCGCTCCCGAGCCCGGACGCGAGACATAAAAAAGCCGATCGACGAGGGGGGGAGAGGGAGCGTGTGTCGTCCCTCCACGCCATAATTCGCCTTCGAGAGACATAGTTATAATCCGCATACCACCGGTCGCGGCGGACTCGCGTCCGCGTCCACGGACCGCGTCAGATCCCGTGGATCCGGGCGGTCCAGAAGTCGCGGAAGGCGTCTTCGAGGGCGGCCTTCGGCTTCCCGGTCGCGTCCGAGACGTCGGTGACGTCGGCGTGGTCGCGCACCTCGCCGAGCACGCTCCGCTCGCCGACGAGGATCACGCGGTCGACGTCG
>NZ_NHPG01000151.1:0-23928 GCF_002252965.1 Halorubrum sp. Ea1 | reverse complement strand
GCGACGTCCTCGAACTCGCCGCCGGATCCGTGACGGAGGAGGCGGTTCGGCCCGTCCTCGTTGCCGACGGCGAAGGCGAACGTCCCGCCCTCGTCGACGAGGGAGGCGCCGCGGGTGTCGCCCGCGGGGTCGGCCAGCGCGCCGCCGCCGGTCGGGTCGTAGTGGCCGTTCTCGTTGCGGAACAGCCGGTTCGGGCCGCGCTCGACGCCCGCGAACAGATCGCCCTCCCCGGAGCAGTGCGGGACCGCGAGCAGGGACCGACAGCCGCCGTCGTCGCCGAGCTCGTAGAACGCGAGCGGGGCGGCGTACCCGGAGACGGCGACCCCGTACCGGCCGGTCCCGAGGCGGTCGAGCGCGGCGACGGACCGGCCGGCGCGCACGTCGAGGCGGTCGGCGTTCACGTCGAGCGCGAACACGTCCGTCCAGCGGAAGCCGTCGGATTCGAGCCGGCTCAAGAGGAGGTCGGGGTCGCCGCCGCCGTCGACGCCCTTGGTGCAGTTGTGGACGTACACCTCCTCGCAGCCGTCGGCGTCGAGGTCGGCCGCGCAGACGCCCATCCCGTGGCGGGTCCCGTCGGCGACGATGCCGCAGGCCGTATCGACGAACCGGTCGCCTTCGCGGGCGTACAGTCGGTTCGGTTCGCCGTAGCCAGCGACGAAGACGAGCGGTCCGTCCCGTCCCGGCGTCACCGTGACGCCGTACCCGCGCATCGGGTCGTCGTCGCCGACGAGGTCGGACCGCTCCGTGAACATGATATCCTGTCACCGCTGGGAGAATATGAACTCACGGGTTGGATTCAGGCCGAGACGCGTAAATCCGGCTCCGATTTCTCGTTACGGATTTCGCTCGCCGTCCCTACAGGTTCCGCTCGATGTACCGGTTCATCGCGCGGACGCGCCCCTCGTCGAACGTCCACATCCCGCGCCAGACCCGCGGTTCCGCCTCGACGGCGAGGAGGCCAACGCCGCCGTCCATGCCGCGATCGAGGTCCGATCCCGCGCCGCCGTCGACCGAGGTGGGTCCCCCGGGCGGTCGGTACACGACGAACCAGCTGTGGGTGAAGTCCCGGCTGTCGCCGCCGTGGACCACCGCGTCGAGGCCGCGAGGGAGGTCGTCCGGCACGCCGTACAGGTGGGTGTCGACGCCGGCGTCGACCACGCTCTCGTACACCTCGCGGGTACCGACCTCGTCTTCGATCCGCGAGAGGCGCTGGAACGACGACCGCAGCGTCCCGTCGCCGGCCACCCAGGCGGCGCGTTCGATGAACCGGGAGATGGTGATGAGGAGGAGCTTCTGGCGGTTCGACTCGGGGTAGCCCCGAAGGGTGAACGTCGTGTCTTCGAGGCCGCTTATCACCGACGGGAGGTCGACATCCTCCAGCGTTCGGCTCCCGGTGACGTACAAGTCCGAGTTCACGAACAACACCGCGTCGCCGAGCTCGCCGAGCGTCGAGCCGGCGACGACCTCGTCGCCCTCGACGAGCAGCGCGAGGTTCTCCACTCCGCCGGGGTCGTCGCCGTCGAACGGGACGGCGTCGTTCCGCCGGAGCGCGTCGACGTCGATCACCGGCCTCTTGTCCGCGTCCGGGGATCGCATCGTCAGCCGCTCGGCGGAGAGCCCCGCCCCGCTCGCATCAGCGGGTCCGTCGGATCGCGCGCCGGGATGGTCGGATCGGGTCTCGGTCCGGTCGGACCCGGTGCCCCCGTCGCCCGCGAGGCTCCGGTCCGCCACCTGCACCGCGTCGCCGAACGTGTCCGTGAGCATGTTGAGAACGGGGTCGGGGTCGGTACGGTTGACGACCACGATGGATCGCTCGACGTCGTCGTATCGATCGAGGAGCTGTTCGAGCGTCACGTAGGCCGTCTCGGGAACTCCGCTCATTAAACGTTTGTCCGCGCTTATCCGGTCTGAGAAACGGACGCGTCGCCGAGCTGACCGGGCGTCGAACCGACGGTGTTCCGAGGCGAACCGACGGTGTTCCGAGGCGAACCGACGGTGTTCCGAGGCGAACCGACCGACCGCGGGAGCGGTCGGATCGCCTCCCGCTCAGTGCCTCTCGCTCAGGCGCCGACGGTCTCTTCGAGCAGCTGCAGCGGGTGTTTGATCTCGTACCCCGTCCCGTGTTCCATCTGCATGGCGCAGGTGGGGCACTCGGTCATCCCCACGTCGCCCTCGGCGTCCTCCATGTGTTCGAACATCTCCTCGCCGATCTTCATCGACTTCTCGTACTTCTCCTCCTTCCAGCCGTACGTCCCCGAGATACCGGAACAGGAGTCGCCGACGTCCTCCATGTTCACGCCGTCGACGTCGCGGAACGTCTCGACGGCCTGCCGGGCGAGCCCCTGATTGCGGGCGTGACACGGCGCGTGGTAGGCGTACGACCGATCGTCCGCGAGCTCACTGCCCGCGAGCTCGCCCTCCAGGTCCTCGTGGATCCGGAGGTACTCCAGCGCCTCGTAGGTGTGCTCGGAGACGTCCTCGATCCCGTGGATGTCGAACAGCTCCGGGTACTCCTGCCGGAGCGACATCGAGCAGGAGGTACAGGAGGCGATCACGTCCGCGCCCTCGCCGATGGCGTCGATCAGGCTCTCGACGTTCGTCTCCGCGTGCCGGCGGGCGTCTTTCAGCATCCCGTTCGCGAACATCGGGGTGCCGGAGCACTTCTGCGGGGGGACCATCACCTCGTAGCCGAAGTGCTCGTACACCCGGACCATCGCCTTGCCGACCTCGGGCGTGTTGTAGTTGGAGTAGCAGCCGTGGAAGTAGGCCACGCGCTTGTCCGGGTCCTCCACCTGCGCGCCGCCGCGAGCCTTCCACCACTCGCGGAACGTCTCCGTGGCGAACTCGGGGAAGTCGCGCTCCTTCGGGATGCCGAGCGTCTTCTCCATCGCCCAGCGGACCGGCCCGAAGTTCATCGCGAACGACGCGGTGCGCGGGAAGACGCTCGCCAGCCGCGCCGAGGTCCGGTAGTTCGCTAAGATCCGGTTGCGGACGTACTCGACCGACAGCTTCTCCATCTGCTCTTCGACGAACTGGCCGCGCGCCTCGTTGTGCATCTGCGAGAGCGGCACCGAAGAGGGGCACGCGTCGTCGCAGCGCATGCAGTTCGAACAGGAGGTGATCGACTCGTCGATGTCGTGGTCGTCCTTGCGCTTGAGGCGCCACTGCTCGGGCCCTTGGAACTTCGGCCCCGGGAACTCGTCGTCGACTTCGGCGACCGGGCAGGAGGTGTCGCAGCTCGTGCATTTGTAGCAGGAGTCGGCCCCCTCGCGGAGGTCGAGGTCGCCGCCGGGGAACACGTCGACCGGGTCGTACGCGTCCGGGTCGAGCTCCGCCGAGTCGGAGCCGCCGGTCGCGCTCTCGACGCCGCCGTCGGTGGCTGGTCTCTCGTCGGCCTCGCTCTCGTCGGCCTCGCTCCCGCCGGCCCGCTCCCCGTCGTCGGGGACGAAGATCGACGGCTGTTCGTCGCGGCCCGCCTCCGGGACGCCGGGACTGGCCCGCGGCTCGCTCCCGTCGCCGCGCTCTCCCCCCGTTCCGTCCGTCGCCCCCGTGTCGTCCGGTGTGTCTCGTGTCATTGGGTCGCCTCCGTCGCCGCCTGCCGCCCGGCCACGAGGCCGGTCGCGAGCGACACCCCGCTCGCGGACTTCTCCCGCGCCGCGTCCGCGCCGCCGACGACGCCGCCGGCCGCGAAGACGTTCGCGTACTGTGCCTCGCCGTCCCCGTCGAGCGGGCGCCCGCGCTCGTCGGGGCGCACGCCGAACCGCGCGTACGGCTGGTCGCCGAACGCGTCGTCGACGAACCACTCGTAGCGGTCGTCGGGCTGCTCGACGTGCAGGTCGAAGACGGGCTCGCGGACGCCCTCGCGGTCCGAGTCGAGCCCCTTCCCGACGAGCCCGCCGGTCGCGAGCACGAAGGCGTCGGCGCCGTACGGCGTCTCCCTCCCCTTCCGATCGACGGCGACCGTCTCGATCCGGCCGTCCGCCTCGGTCTCGATCCCGGCGACTGGGTTGCCGGTCTCGAACCGGACGCCCTCGGCGTCGAGCGCGTCGTAGAGCGTGTCCTCCAGGCGGAGCCCCGGGAGGCTCGGCGGCCCCATCGGGATCTCGAACACGTCGGCGCCGAGCCGGTCGGCCAGCTCCGCGCGCACCTCGTCGCCGCGGTCGTCGCCGAGGAACGCCGGGAAGCCGACGCGCTCGACGCGGTCGACGCCGCCCGCCTCGTCGACGACGTCGTGGAGGTGCGGGGCGACCGCCTTCGCGAGCGCCTCGCGGGCGGGGACGCCGTCGATCTCCTCGTCGTGGTCGAGCGCCTTCGCCAGCCGGGTGACCTTCGCGTCGGCCCGGAACGCCTCCGCGAACTCCACCTCCGCGCCGGCGACGTCGAACGGGACGCCGGCGGCCTCCAGTCGGCCCGCGAACGCCCGCGCGTCGTACTCCGTCAGCGACCGGAACCCCACGATGAGCGCCGGCCGGTCGTCGCTCGCGAGCCCCGCCTCCGCGGCCGCCGGGTACCGCGCGGTCGGCTTCACGCTCCCGCCGAACGTCGGCAGGAGCGCGTTACGGTCGGTGTGGCTCCCGCGGTACGCGTCGCCGGCGAGCTCGTCGAACAGGTCGAGTCCCTCCCGGAGCGCGTCCGCGCCGATGACCCGGTAGGGGTGGCTCTCGGGGAGCCGGTCGATCCCCTCGAAGGGGTCGGCGAGGGGTCCCTCGGGGTCGGGCCACTCGTCGCGGTCGAGCTCGCGGCCCGCTGTCGGCGGTCCCTCGCGGAGCGGCTGCGCCGGCTCCGTCGCCGGGACGTAGCCGAGCGCGTCGATCAGCCCGGAGGCCTGCCGGAGCGTGCTCGACTTGTGGGAGACGAGCCGCACGTCGGCACCCTCGCGGGACGCCGAAATCGCCGCCGTGATCGCCGCCAGCCCGCCGCCGACGACGAGGACGTCGCTGTCGATCGCCATCAGCGCCCTCCGTCGGTCGTCGCGTCGTCACCTGCGCGACCCCCGTCGGTCGTCGCGTCGTCACCTGCGCGACCCCCGTCGGTGGCGGCGGTCCCGGCGTCGCCGCCCTCGTCGGCGTCGGCGGTCCCGGCGTCGCCGCCCTCGTCGGCGTCGGCGCTCGCCGGGCCGGACCCGGCGCCCGCGTCGAAGGCGCCGAAGTCGACCTCGCCGTCGAGGTTCGCGGGGTCGCCGTCGCGGTTCATCGTCGTCGCGTGCAGCAGGTGGTTCAGCATCGCCTGCGAGAGCTGCCGCCCCCACAGCGCGTGGCGCTGGCCCTTCCAGCGCTCCTGGTACAGCTCGTCCTCCGCGTCGCGGACGACGGGCTCCGGGTACTCCCGCGCCAGCTCAGAGGCGATGCGGTGGGTGCAGAAGCCGCCCTGACAGTTCCCCATCGAGGCGCGGGTGCGGAGCCGGACCGCATTGAGGTCGCTGCCCGCCTCGCCGATGGCGTCCTGCACCTCGGCGCGCGTGACGCCCTCGCACTCGCAGACGATCGGGTTCGGGTCGTACTCGTCGAGTACCTCGTCCGCGCGCGACCCGAGCCGCTGCCCGGAACGGCGGGCGACCGGCGAGCGGAGCCCGAACTCGTCCATCAGCTCCTCCATCCGCGCGTCGCTCTCCGACCCGGGCAGCGGCGCCTCGGCGGTGTCGCAGGTCGCCTCGTGACCGAGGACCTCGCAGACGTGGTCCGAGATGGACTCGGCCATCATGCGGTAGGTGGTGAGCTTCCCGCCGACGATGGTCGTCATCCCCGGCAGGTCGTCGCGGTCGCCGTGGTCGAGCAGGAAGTAGTCGCGCGTGATGTCGGTCGGGTCCTCGGTGCCCGTTCCCGGTGGCTCGTAGAGGGGGCGGACCCCCCAGAACGACCGCAGCGTGCGGGCGTCCTTCAGCGCGGGCACGAGCTCCGAGAGCGTCTCGATCATCAGGTCGACCTCCCACTCCTCCTCGGGGTAGTCCTCGGGGTCGTCGACCTCCTCGTCGGTCGTGCCGAGGATGCAGGCCGTCTCGTGCGGGACGACGATGTCCGCGTCGCCCTTCGGTCGGCACCGGTTGATGACGGTGTCGACCTGTCGGGTGTTCATCACGGTCATCACGCCCTTCGACGGGCGCACCTCTACGTCGACGCCCGCCATCTCGCCGACGTTGCCGGCCCACGCGCCGGTGGCGTTGACGACGTGTCGCGCGCGGATCTCCTCGGTCGTCCCGGGCTCGCGGTGGACCCGCTTGCCGGGGCCGGTCTCGTGTTCGATCTCGACGCCGACGACCTCGCCGTCCTCGACGAGCACGTCGGTCACCGGGGCGTGCGTCTCGACCCGCGCGCCGTGCTCGCGGGCGTCGGCCGCGTTGGAGACGCAGAGCCGGAAGGGGTCGACCGCGCCGTCCGGGAGCGCGATCGCCTTCTCGACGTCGCGGGCGAGGTACGGCTCGCGGCGGCGGGCCTCCTCGCCGTCCAGCACCTCGACGGGGATGTCGCACGCGCGGCACCCCTCCAGCTTCTCCTGGAAGTACTCCTCGGAGTCCTCGGGGCGCTTGACGAACATCCCCCCCGTCTCCTCGACGCAGTGGGACGCGATGTCGCGGAGCACCCGGTTCTCCTCGATACACTCCCTCGCGCTCTTCTGGTCGGAGACCGCGTACCGACCCCCGCTGTGGAGGAGCCCGTGCATCCGTCCCGTCGTGCCGTGCGTCAGGTTCCCCTTCTCGACGAGCACCGCGTCGAGCCCCCGCCGCGCCAGGTCCCTGACGACGCCGCAGCCGGTCGAGCCGCCCCCGACGACCACGACGTCCACCTGATGGTCCATAACCGACCGCTCGGACCCCGTCCACTTTACTTTACCTCCTCTTTACGGGTTCGCATAACTATCAGGGACCTTCAAGTAGTGCAAGCGTTAGCGCCAACGGTTTGTTTATATATCCTCTTTTTGAACCGCGCTCAAAAGCGGATTTTAACAGTTAGATTATTATGGTAGTACATTATGTTCACGAACGGCGTGGTAGCTTCCGTGAAGATATACCGCGGCGACGGCGGTGACCCCCGTCGAAACGCGGCCGCGCGTCCGGCCTGCGGGTCGGACGCGGTCGCTCGGGGGTCGCCTCACGGAGCCGAATCCCGGCCGAGCCGGGACGCGACCCTCTCGGGACGCGCCCGGGACGGGATCGGCGGCGTCGCCGCGTGCGGACCAGCGCCACAGGAGGGATCCAAAACATGACACAGTACGTCGGTGCGATAGACCAAGGGACGACCGGCACCCGATTCATGGTGTTCGACCACGAGGGCCAGGTCGTTACGAACGCTTACGAACAGCACGAACAGATTTACCCGAACCCCGGATGGGTCGAGCACGACCCGATCGAGATCTGGGAGAACACCCAACAGGTCGTCCTCGACGGGCTCGCGGACGCGGGGCTGGAGGCGGACCAGCTCGACGCGATCGGGATCACCAACCAGCGCGAGACGACGATCGTGTGGGACAAAGACTCCGGAAAGCCGGTCCACAACGCCCTCGTGTGGCAGGACCGGCGGACGACGGACCGCGTCGAGGAGATCCAGGAGGCCGGGAAGGTCGAGGAGATCCGCGAGAAGACCGGACTGGAGTGCGACGCGTACTTCTCCGCGACCAAGACCGAATGGATCCTCGACAACGCGGAGCCGCTCAAGATGTCCGCGTCCCGCGGCCGAGACCTCCGCGACAGGGCCCGCGACGGCGAGCTGCTGATGGGCACGATCGACGCGTGGCTCATCTACAACCTGACGGGCAACCACATCACGGACGTCACGAACGCTTCCCGGACCATGCTGTACAACATCCGGGACATGGAGTGGGACGAAGAGCTCCTCGAGGAGTTCGACGTGCCGCGTGAGATGGTGCCCGAGGTCCGACCGTCCTCCGACGAGGACTACTACGGCCACACGGACGCGGACGGCTTCCTCGGCGAGGCGGTTCCCGTCGCCGGCGCACTCGGCGACCAACAGGCCGCGCTCTTCGGGCAGACCTGCTTCGACAAGGGCGACGCGAAGAACACCTACGGAACCGGCGCGTTCTACCTGATGAACACCGGGGAGGAAGCCGTCGCGTCCGACAACGGGCTGCTCACGACGGTCGGCTTCCAGATGTCCGGCGAGCCGGTACAGTACGCGCTGGAGGGGTCGATCTTCATCGCCGGCGCGGCGATCGAGTTCCTCGAGGACGTCGACCTGATCAACAACGCCGCACAGACCGCGGAGCTGGCCCGATCGGTCGACTCGACCGACGGCGTCTACATGGTTCCGGCGTTCACCGGGCTCGGCGCCCCCCACTGGGACGGCCGGGCTCGCGGGACCATCGTCGGGATGACTCGCGGCACCACCAAGGAACACATCGTCCGGGCGACGCTGGAGAGCATCGCCTACCAGACCCGCGACCTCGCGGAGGCGATGGAGGCCGACTCGGGCGTCGAGATGACCAGCCTCCGCGTCGACGGCGGCGCGGTCAAGAACAACTTCCTCTGTCAGCTGCAGGCCGACATCATCCAGACGGACATCGTCCGGCCGGAGGTCGACGAGACCACGGCGCTCGGCTCGGCGTACGCCGCCGGCCTCGCCGTCGGCTACTGGGAGACCGTCGACGAGCTCCGCGATAACTGGCATATCGACCGCGACTTCTCGCCGGAGAGGGAGCAGGAAGAGGTCGACAAGCTGTACGATCGCTGGGACGACGCGGTCGAGCGCTCCCTCAATTGGGCACAGGACGACGAGGAGGACGAGTAGATGAGCGCCGAGGCTTCGGCGTTGCTCGCGTCCGGCGACCTGCTCGCGCAGTCCGGCGGGGTGCTCGCACAGTGGAGCGCCGGTTCGATCGGCGCGGTGCTCGACATCCTGCTCGACCCGACCATCTGGCTCGGCGCGGCCGCCGGCGGGGCGTTCGGCGCCGCGCTCGGTGCGCTCCCGGCGTTCATCTTCACCGGCTTCCTCGTCATCGCCGGCGTGTGGGGCGGTGACGCCGCCATGGGGTCGGGCGTCGGCGTCGGGTTCGGTCCCGTCTTCGGGCCGCACATCTCCTTCGCCGGCGGTGCGGCGGCGTCGGCGTACGCGGCGAAGAACGGCGCGATGGAGTCCGGCTTCGACTACCACAACGCGAAGGACATCGGCTTCGCGCTCGGGAGTCGACCTGACATCCTCGCGGTCGGTGCGGCGTTCGGTGTGTTCGGCATCGTGCTCGAACAGACGCTGCGGAACCTGGCGATCCCGACGGACCCGATCGCGTTCACCGTCGTCGCCAGCGCGCTGGTCCACCGGGCGGTGTTCGGCTACTCGGTGATCGGCAACGTCAGCAGCAAGGCGAGCGGCTACTTCGACATGGGACCGTTCGAACGCGAGGAGATGCGCGATCCGAATGAGGTCCCCGGCGACGGCGACAAGTCCAGCGAGGACCGCCTCGCGGTCGAGCCGTGGCTGCCGAACATGTACAAGTGGTCGCACGTCGCGGCGATCGGTGCGGCCGCCGGACTGGCGGCCTCCTACGCCGCGATCCAGACCGGGAACGTGTTCCTCGGGTTCGGTATCAGCGCGGCGACGCTGCTGTTCCTGAACCTCGGCGTCGACCGGATCCCGGTCACTCACCACATGACGCTACCGGGCGCGACGGCGTGGGCGGCGTTCACGGGAGCGGGCTTCAGCGGCACGGTCGGACTGGTCGCGGGGGCCGGGTTCGGCCTCCTCGGCGCCGTGATCGGTGAGGCCTTCCAGCGCGTCTTCTACGCGCACGGTGACACTCACGTGGACCCGCCGGCCGCGGCGATCTTCATCTCGTCGTCGATCCTCGCGGTCCTGGCGATCCTCGGCGTCCTCGGCTCCATCTGGGTGCCGGGAACCTAAGCGTCGCCTTCCGGCTTTTATCCCGCCGGAAGCGTCGAAGAAAGAACCACGTACGCAACGACACCAGCGATGATCCCGACACCAACCGAGGTAACGAACCCTTGAGTGAACGCGAACGCGGCGACGGCGATGACGGACAGCACCACCAGCCCGATTCCGGCGGCGCCGTGGTGGTACGCCCCGACCGTCGGGTGGTCGCTGAGCGACTTCCGGTCCGACTCCGGGACCCGAACGCTCGCGTGATACGGGACGTACAGCCGGACGCCGACGCCGGCGGTCGCGGCGACGATAGAGGCGAACTGGACGTCGACGACGAGCTCGCGGACGACGAGGAACGCGGCGATCGCGACGATCAGCGCGACCGCCTTGCTCCGCTTGTCGGCCTTGACGACCGACTCGTCGAACTCTGGTTCGGACATACTCCGCGGGAGGCGGCCGGGGGTGTTAAGATTGTGGACGGCGGCGGGAGCGATCGCGTCGCCGTTGTCGTCGCCGGTGCCGTTCTCGGCCGCGACCGCCGGCCGGCGACGGCGTTCGAGGTGGATTTAACGTCGCCGGGCGAGAGGGGCCGATATGAACGCGGAGACGCTGGGACTCGAGAGGCGCGACGGTCGAAACATGCTCGTGGTCGCCGGAATCGTCACTCTCGTGGTGGCGGCGACCGCGGAGGGACCGGTCGGGGCGCGCGTCGTCGCCGGCGCGATCGTCGGCGCGGTCGCGGCCGCCGTGTTCGTCGCCTCGACGCTCCTTATAAACCGGTACAAGCCCGACGGCTGGTGAGGTCGCGGCGGCGAGCCGGTCGGACCGAGCGCCGCGCTTCGTGCCTGTTTTATTCGGACACACAGGAGGGTCGAGCGTGAACATCGACGACCGGATCGAGCGCAGGCTGGGGTACGACGCCGGGGCCGGCGTCCTCGTCGACCTCGACGCCGTCTCCCCCGTCTCACACGTGGACTCGCCCACCGGTCGGGGGCCGGTGTTCGAGCGCCTGCTCGACGTCTTCAGCCCGGCGTTCTCCGGGACGCTCCCGCCGAGCGCCTACGTGCACGGCCCGAAGGGGAGCGGGAAGTCCGCCGTCGTCTCCGCGCTGTTCGACCGCCTCGCGTCCCACAGCGGCCCGCGGCGGGCGATCCAGACGACGACGAGGGCGGTCGAACCCACTCTCCCGGGGTTCGTGTACGTCGACGCCCGCCGCGGCTCGACCCGGTTCCGGCTCTACCACGACGTCCTCTCGACGATCGGCGACGACCCGGTCCCGGAACACGGGATCGGCACCGACGAGCTCGCGGACAAACTGCGGGAGGGCGTCCGCACCGGTCCGGATATCGTCGTCGCGGTCGACCACACCAACGAGCCGGAGACGCCGGACGCGACGACCGTCGTCGACTGGCTCTCGGACATCGGCGGGCACATCTCGCCGGTCTGCCTCGGTCGGGACCCGCCCGACGCGATCGAGTGGGAGCCCGACGAGTCGGTCGCCTTCGAACCGTACCGGCGCCACGTGCTCGTCGAGCTGCTGACGAGCCGGTGTTCGACCGGGCTCGGTCGCGACGCGATCAGCCACGACCAGATCCGCGAGGTCAGCGAGTGGGCCGACGGCGACGCCCACGACGCGCTCGCCGCGATCGCCGGCGCCGCGATCAGCGCGGAGCGCGCGGGCGCCTCCACGATCCGGCCGACCGACCTCGACGCGGGGATCGAGGAGGTGCCGAAGCCCGGCGTCGCGCTGGGCCGCGTGCTCGCCCTTTCCGAGAGCCGACGGCGGCTGCTGTACGAGCTAGTCAGCCTGCCGGAGGACGACCGGGCCTCGGTGAGCGCGGCCACGGAGACGATCGCCTCGCGGCCCGCGGTCGACCTCTCGGCGTCCACCGTGCGCCGAGTGCTGTACGAGCTGGCGGACGCGGGGCTGCTCGACCGGGTGACGGTCAGCCAGAGCCACGGGAAGGGCCGCCCGCCGAGTCGGCTCATCCCGCGGTTCCCGACGCTCGTGTTCCGAGAGCTGTTCGACCGGCCGTCGTGGCCGGCCTGACCCGCCGTCATAGACCAAGCCGCCGCGGCCGACGGCCGCGGACCCCTCTTTATCGACGCCCGCGAACGGGCGCCGCCGAAAGAACGCAAGACAGTTGCGCCCGGCCTCCCGACCGCGGGTATGGCGCCGCCCCTCGCGCTGGACATCGACGGGACGCTGACGACGCCGAGCGGTCGGATCGACCCCCGCGTCTTCGAACTGTTGCCCGGCTGGGACGCGCCGGTCGTCTTCGCGACCGGGAAGGCGTTCCCCTATCCGGTCGCGCTGGCGCACTTCCTCGGCCGACCCGAGCTCGTGATCGCCGAGAACGGCGGGATCGCGTACGCGGACGGCGAAACGACCGTGCTCGGCGACCCGACGGCCCCGCGGGCCGTCGTGGAGGCGTTCCGCGAGCGCGGCGGGGAGGTCGGCTGGGGCGCAGGCAACACGGTGAACCGCTGGCGGGAGACGGAGGTCGCGCTGTCGCTCGACGCCGACGAGGCGCTGCTCCGCGAGGTCGCCGCGGCGGCCGACGGCGACGTCGAGGTCGTCGACACCGGCTACGCGTACCACGTCAAGTCGCCCGCCGTGAGCAAGGGGCAGGCGCTCGAACGCGTCGCCGACGCGCTCGGGCTCGCACCCGACGAGTTCGCCGCGGTCGGCGACAGCGAGAACGACGCGTCCACGTTCGCCGTCGCCGGCGAGTCGTACGCGGTCGCCAACGCGGACGCGACCGCCCGCGACGCCGCCGACACCGTCCTCGACGATGGGTACATGGACGGGACGGCGGCGCTGTTGGCCGAGCTGCGCGAGCGGAGCGGGTGACTGGCCGCGGCCGTCGGCGGGCCCGAGGCCGCCGCGACGCCCCGCAACCGCTTTGTCGGTCGTGGTCGTCTGACGCGTCATGACCGGACGGATCGAGGCGATTCACGTCGCTCCCGAGTCGGGCGCGCCCATGGAGGAGCGAGACAGCGTCGAGGCGGTTTCGGGGCGGGGACTGCGCGGCGACCGGTACTTCCTCGACAGCGGGACCTACTCGCGGTCGGCGCGCGACGTGAGCCGCGAGCTGTCGCTGATCGAGGGCGAGACGCTCGACGCCGTCGAGCGCGACTACGGGATCGCCGTCGGCCCGGACGAGCACCGGCGCAACCTCACCACCAGGGACATCGGGCTCAACCGCCTCGTCGGGGCGCGGTTCCGCGTCGGCGACGCTGTCTGCGAGGGGGTCGAGCTCTGCGAGCCGTGCTCGTACCTCGAATCCCTACTCGAACGCGAGGGGCTCCGCGACGCGCTCGTCCACCGGGGCGGGCTCCGCGCCAGGATCGTCGAGGACGGCGCGATCGAAACCGGCGCGCCGATCCGGATTCTCGGCGACGCCGACGGCGCCGCGCGGTCGCGGCTCGAGGATTCGTAGCCGCGCCGCCGCTCACGTCGTGAACAGCTCTGTGTCGTCGGGGACGGCGAACAGCCCGAGCCGGACGCCGGCGTCGAGCCACCCGTAGCCGTACGAGTACGATGCGAGCGCGTTCACCGGGTCGTCGTCCCCGCGGAAGTGACGTCCGTCTTCGAGGTACGACTCGGCCATCTCGGCCACGTCGGCCGCGGCCTCGCCGAGGGGCGTGTCGGCCGGCGGTCGCGGCTCCGCGGCCGCCAGCGCGTCGGCGAGCATGCGCTCGTATCGGTCCGTCTTCTCCTCTAAGTCGGCGGCCATGCGTCGGGGTTGCGCGGAGGCGATGAAAAGAGCGTCGGGCCCGCGGGCGACTGCGGCCCCCGGAGGGCGAGGCGTGGACGGCGATACCCCCGGACGACGGCGCGAAGGGCCCCGAGAGAGCCGATTTTAATACCGACGCGCCCCCGACACCGAACGATGCCCTCCGACGGATCGCCCGACTCCGGTCTCGGCCCGTCTCGCCCGCTGGACCCGACCGGCCGCGCGGCCCTCGGGCTCGTGGTCGCGACGAACCTCCTCCCGCTCGTCGGCGTCGTCGCGTTCGACTGGCGCGTCGGCGAACTGCTCGCCGTCTACTGGATAGAAGTGGCGGTGATGGTGCTCGCGTACAGCGTCGTCGCGCTGTTCGCCGAGCGCCCGATCGTCTTAGCGGACCGGTCGTTCTACATCGTCGGCTACTCCGACGACGCGGAGCGCGGCGAGGTTTGGGAGAGCGATCCGGAACCGATACGCGTCGCCTCGTGGCTTCCGCCGGTGTACCGCCGAAACGCGGGCGTCGTCGTCCGGTCGCTGGGGGTCTTCGGGTTCCTCCTGTTCCCGCTGCTCGGGGTCGGATGGGACGCGCTCGATTATCTCACGCCGACCGTCGGGCTGGCGACGCTCGGGATCTGCGGCGCGCAGGTCGCGGAGGTGCACCGGGAGTTCCTTGCCGAGCGCGCCTACGAGGAGCGGTCGCCGTACATGGTCGTCGAGGCGGCGCAGCGCGTCGTCTTCTTCTACTTCGTCATCGGGGTGGTGACCGCGGTCACCGTCACCGCCGGACTCGTCGCGGTCGAAGGGTTCGTCGCCCCCGGCCTGATCGACGCGACCGTCGACGCGGTCGGCGTCGAGGCGGTCGTTCTCCCGTACCTCCTGCCGATCACGATCGCGAAGGCGACGGTGGAGTGGAGTCGGCGACGGGCCCACCGCGAGGCGGAACCGGACGGGATCGCGACGTGGTTCACCGGCGAGGACCCGAGGCGGGAGTGGGAGACGGAGGAGTCGACCGGAGACGGGTAACCCGGCCGGGGCGCGGCGCCCGGCGCGGAAAGCGCAACGACGATACCGGCGGAGCCGAAACGGGCGGGCATGTACGAGGCCGTCCACGCCCACCCCGACGGCGACGCGACCGTCGCCCGCCACGCCGCCACCGCGGCGCGGTACGGCTACGACGGGGTCGTCGTCCGCACGCGGGACGCGCTCGCGCCGGCCGGCGAGGGCGGAGAGAGCGAGCGGGGAGGAGCCGACGACGGACCGCCGGCGGCGGCCGCCCTCCGCGAGGAGTACGGCGTCGACGTCGTCGACGCGGTCGAGATCGACGTCGCCGACGCCACGAGCGCCTCCGGCGCCGTCGGAAACTACCGCTCCGAGCGCACCGTCGTCTGCCTCGCGGGCGGCGACGACGGCCTCAACCGGTTCGCGGTCGAGGACCCCCGCGTCGACGTGCTCGCGCGTCCGATGGACGGCCCGGGCGATGTCAACCACGTCCTCGCGAAGGCGGCCCGCGACAACGCGGTCCACGTGGAGTTCGACCTCGGGCCGCTGCTCCGCTCCAGCGGCGGCAGGCGGGTGCGGGCGCTCGCCGACCTGCGGAAGCTCCGCGAGATCGTGACCTACTACGACGCGCCCCACGTCGTCAGCGCGAACGCGCGGTCCCACCTCGCGCTCCGGGCGCCCCGAGAGCTGGTCGCCGCCGCCGAGGCGGTCGGCTTCGACCCGGAGTGGGTACGGGACGGGCTCCGGGCGTGGGGCGCTATCGCGGCGCGCAACCGGGAGCGGCGCTCCGAGGCCTTCATAGAGCCGGGGGTCCGACGTGGCAGGTATGAAGAAGAGCGTTGAGGAGCACGCGGCGCGCTTCTCCGAGAAGGCGGCCGAGTACGACGATTCGAAGAGCGACGAGTACCACGCCTGCGCGAGCCTCGTCGTCGAGTACGCCGACCCGAACCCGGACGACGTCGTCCTCGATTTGGGCGCGGGCACGGGCGCCATCTCGCTGGCGCTCGCGCCCGACGCGGAGCGGGTGCTCGCCCGCGACATCAGCGAGGGGATGATGGACGAGGGGAGACGCAAGGCGGAGGAGCGCGGCCTCGCCAACGTCGAGTTCGCGTACGGCGAGTTCCGCGAGCCCGAGGTCGACCCCGGTCAGCGGATCGATATCGTCACCTCGAACTTCGCGCTCCACCACCTCGGCGACGACGAGAAGCGCGAGGCGATCCGCGAGATGGCCGCGACGGGGGCCCGCCGGATCGTCCTCGGCGACGTGGCGTTCTTCGAGGGGCCCGACCCGGAGGCGCCGTTCTACGGTCCCGAAGTCGACGACCCCGCCACCGTCGGCACCCTCGTCGAGGCGTTCACCGCCGAGGGGTTCGCGGTGACCGCGGTCGAGCGCGTCCACGACCAAGTCGCCGTGATCGTCGCGGAGCGGCTCGGCGACCGGAGCGACGGCGAGCCCGGGGCCGAGCGCTCCGGGTGACCACACCGTGAAACACCTCCCGAAGCACCTCCGGCCGCGGTGGCGGTACCTCGCGGTCGGGATCGAGACGTGGCCCGACGCCGACCTCGGGCGCCGCGCGTTCCAGCGCGCGCTCTGGTACGCCGCCGGCAACCTGATCGGCGACGCGGGGAGCGCCGACGCCGACCTGACCCTGCTCTCGTTCATGCACGGTGACGGGACCGGGGAAGCGGTGGTCAAAGTCCGGCACGGCCACGTCGCCGAGGCGCGCGCGGCGATCGCCTGCGTGAGCGAGGTCGACGGCGACCCGGTCGGGATCCACGTCCGTGGGATCTCGGGGACGGTGCGTGCCTGTGAGGAAAGATATATGCGTCGCGCGGGCGCTAATTCAACACAGCGAGACGTCGCGTTCGGGGACGCCGAGCGACCCGCAGTCGTGCGCGAGGACGCGTGCGACGTGTGGGTCGGGTCGGGTTACGTCGGCGCGGCGGCGTTCGACATCGAGTGATATCATGCAGGGCCAATCCCAACAGCAGGCGTACGACCGAGGAATCACCATCTTCTCTCCCGACGGCAGGCTCTACCAGGTCGAGTACGCCCGGGAGGCGGTGAAACGCGGGACGGCAAGCGTCGGCGTCCGCGCCGAGGACGGCGTCGTCCTCGCAGCCGACAAGCGCGCCCGCTCCCCGCTGATGGAGCCGGAGAGCATCGAGAAGCTCCACAAGGCCGACGACCACGTCGGCGTCGCGAGCGCCGGTCACGTCGCCGACGCCCGCCAACTCATCGACTTCGCGCGCCGGCAGGCGCAGGTGAACCGCCTGCGCTACGGCGAGCCGGTCGGCATCGAGACGCTGACGAAGAACATCACCGACCACATCCAGCAGTACACGCAGATCGGCGGCGCGCGCCCCTTCGGCGTCGCGCTGATCGTCGGTGGGATCGAGAACGGCGAGCCGCGACTCTTCGAGACCGACCCCTCCGGCACCCCCTACGAGTGGCAGGCGCTCTCGATCGGTTCCGACCGGAGCGACCTCCGCGACTACCTAGAGGAGGAGTACGAGGAGGGTATCTCCACCGACGAGGCGGTCGGGCTCGCGCTCGACACCCTCGCGCAGTCGAACGACGGCGAACTGGCGCCCGACGGCGTCGGCGTCGCCACGATCACCGTCGACGACGACGACGGCTACACCGAGCGGTCGAACGAGGAGATCGAATCGATCCTCGACGAGCGGGACCTGCTCGAGAGCGAGGAGGACGAGGACGACGCCGACGACGCCGGCGACGCCGACGAGGAGTAAGGTCGGGTCGCCCCGGGTCGAAACGTCCATTTTTCGAGGCGCGAACGGGGACCCATGAGCGACGACCACGCGGTCGAGTCCGACGGGCCGGATCCGGGACGGGACGGCCACGCGCTCCCGGCCGGCTACGAGCTGCGAGAGACGACGCCGTCGGTCGACGCGTTCCGGCGGCTCCGGCGGGAGGCCGAGATGAGCGACCGGTCGCGAGAGGCGGTCGAACGGGGGCTCCCGAACACGACGCACGGCGTTCACGTCGTCGAGACCGAGACCGGGTCGGCGGTCGGAATGGCGCGGATCGTCGGGGACGGCGGATCGATATTTCACCTCTCGGATACGGCCGTCGCGGAGCCGCATCAGGGGCGAGGGATCGGAACGGCGATGATGGACGCGCTCGTCGCGTGGCTCCGCGCGAACGCGCCGGACGGCGCGTACGTCGACCTCCTCGCCGACGTCGACGGCTTCTACGAGCGGTGGGGGTTCGAGCGGACCGCGCCCGCGTCGCGGGCGATGGGGATCCGGACCGAGGAGCTGTGACGCGAATCCTGCTCCGGGCGTCGCGGGGGAGACCGGCGCTCGGGTCGGGAGAGTTATGCCGTCGGGGGCCGACCGACGACGCGTGCAGAAGACGGTACTCATCACCGGCTGTTCCTCGGGTATCGGCCGCGCCGCGGCGCACGCGTTCAACGACGAGGGGTGGACCGTGTACGCGACCGCGCGGAACCCCGCCGACATCGAGACGCTCGGCGAGGCGGGCTGCGAGCTCGCCACCCTGGACGTCACCGACCAGTCCGACGTCGACCGCGTCGTCGACCGGATCCTCGACGAGGAGGGCGCGATCGACGCCCTGATCAACAACGCGGGGTACGGCCAGTTCGGCCCGATCGAGGACGTGTCGACGGCGGCGGTCCACGAGCAGTTCGACGTGAACGTGTACGGGCCGCACCGGCTCACGAAGGCGGTGTTGCCGGCGATGCGCCGCGAGCGCGACGGGACTATCGTCAACGTCTCCTCGGTCGCCGGGCGCGTCTCGTTCCCCGGGGGCGGCGTCTACAGCGGCTCGAAGTTCGCGGTCGAGGCGATGTCCGACGCGCTCCGCAACGAGGTCGCCGAGCACGGGATCGACGTCGTCGTGGTCGAGCCCGGACCGGTGAAGACGAACTTCTCGAAGCGCGCGCAGGCGGAGGCGGGCGTCGGTTCGGACGGGGGCGAGGGCGACGGAGACGACGCGGGCGGGAGCGGCGCGTCGAACGGCGACGACGACCGCTCCGGCGCCTACGAGGAGTTCTACGCGCTGTTCGAGGACGCGAAGCTCGTCGGCGGCGGGGGTCCCGGCGCGGTCGAGCCGGAAGTCGTCGCCGGCGCGATCTACGATGTCGCGAGCGCGACGCAACCGCCCGCGCGCGTGCAACCGGGCACCGCCGCCCGCGTCGGCGTCCTCGCGCGCTTCCTCCCGGACGCGGTGCTCGACCGCGGCTACGAGTTCGTCCTGAAATTCACGTCGTAGCGTCAGCCGCCCCGCTCCGGGCCGCCGGTCCCCGACTCGTCGCGGCCCGGCGCGACCGCGAACGGGCTCTCTCCCTCCCGCCACTCCCAGCCCGGGAGCCGCGTCTGGAAGCCGGCGGCGAGCGCCGCGTCGAGGTCGTCGGCGCCGGCGGTGCCGGCGTCGTCGCCCGACGCGGTCTCGTCCTCGCTGACGTGAACGTCGACGAAGTGGAACGTCGCCTGCCCGAGCAGCGAGAGCGGCCGGCCGCCGGCGAGCGTCGCCGCGAGCTCGCGGCCGAGGGCCTCGTCGACGACGAAGCCGGGGTAGTCGTCGGCGACGTCGAGGTCACGGAGGAGCGCGACGCAGCCGGCGACGTTGACCGCGACCTCGCCGTCGGCGAAGACGGCGTCGACCTCGCGGCGGTACGCCTCGCGGCTCACCGGGGCGACGTCCGTCTCGAACAGCGTCCCCAGTCGCTCGCGGGTCTCGTTGATCAGGGGAACGACGACCGGCGCGCGGTCGCGGACCCACGCGCGCTCGTCGCGGACCGTTTCGGGGGTAACGCGCATGGGGATTCGAACGCCACCGCCGGGCAAGGGGCTTGCCCTTTGCGAAGGGTTTTATAATAACGGGGGTATACGTCCACCTAAGCGGGTTTTCGCTGGCTGTTCCCGCACGGTACCACCTACGGACAGTACTACCACTATGCCTACCCCGTCACGGTCGACCGTTCGGCGACGAGCCACGTACCGGCGCGCGGACGCGTTCGACGGCGGCGGCGACCCCGACTACCCGCGGTAAGATATGAGTCAAGTCGACAAGCAGCTCGATACACTGAAATCAGAGATCGAACAGGAGATTCCGAACGACATCACGGTCACCGACGTCAAGTACGAGGGCCCGGAACTGGTCGTCTACACCCGCGACCCGAAGCGGTTCGCCGGCGACGGCGACCTGATCCGCCGGCTCGCCTCCAAGCTCCGGAAACGAATCACGGTCCGCCCGGACCCCAGCGCCCTCTCTCCGCCGGCCCGCGCCGAGGAGGAGGTCCGCGAGGTGATCCCGGACGACGCCGGCGTCACCGACCTCGACTTCCACGAGGACACCGGCGAGGTCGTCATCGAGGCGGAGAAGCCGGGGATGGTGATCGGCCGACGCGGCTCCACGCTGCGGGAGATCACCCAGGAGGTCGGCTGGACCCCAGAAGTCGTTCGGACGCCGCCCATCGAGTCCTCCACCGTCTCGAACGTGCGCGGCTTCCTGAAGACCGAGCGCGAGGAGCGCCGCGACATCCTCGAGCGCGTCGGGCGCCAGATCCACCGCGAGGAGATGTCCGACGACGAGTGGGTCCGGATCACGACGCTCGGCTGCTGTCGCGAGGTCGGCCGCGCCGCGTTCATCCTCTCGACGCCCGAGACCCGGATCCTCATCGACTGCGGCGACAAGCCCGGCGCGGAGGGCGAGGTGCCGTACCTGCAGGTCCCCGAGGCGCTCGGCGCCGGCGCGGCGACGCTCGACGCCGTCGTTCTCACGCACGCTCACCTCGACCACTCGGCGCTGATCCCCCTCCTGTACAAGTACGGCTACGACGGCCCGATCTACACGACCGAGCCGACCCGCGACCTGATGGGCCTGCTCACGCTGGACTACCTCGACGTCGCCGCCAAGGAGGGGCGGACGCCGCCGTACGAATCGGCGCAGGTCCGCGAGGCGATCAAACACACCATTCCGCTCGAGTACGGTGACGTCACCGACGTGGCGCCCGACGTGAAGCTCACCTTCCACAACGCGGGCCACATCCTCGGGAGCGCCGTCACGCACTTCCACATCGGCGACGGGCTCTACAACGTCGCCTTTTCGGGCGACATCCACTACGAGGACACCCGCCTGTTCAACGGCGCGGTCAACGACTTCCCGCGGGTGGAGACGCTCGTGCTGGAGTCAACCTACGGCGGCCGCGACGACTACCAGACCGACCAGGCCGACTCAGAGGAGGCGCTCAAGGAGGTCATCAACGAGACGTACGAGCAGGGCGGGAAGGTCGTCATCCCCGCGTTCGCCGTGGGGCGCTCCCAGGAGATCATGCTCGTCTTAGAGGAGGCGATGCGGAAGGGCGAGATCCCGACGATGCCCGTCCACCTCGACGGGATGATCTGGGAGGCGACCGCGATCCACACGACCTACCCCGAATACCTCCGCGACGACCTCCGCGACCGGATCTTCCACGACGACGAGAACCCGTTCCTCGCGGAGCAGTTCAACCACATCGACGCCGGCGAGGACGAGCGACAGGAGGTCGCCGACGGCGACGAGTGCATCGTCATCTCCACCTCCGGGATGATCGAGGGCGGGCCGATCATGTCGTGGCTCCGCCACATCGGCCCCGACCCGGACTCGAACCTCGTCTTCGTCGGCTACCAAGCGCAGGGAACGCTCGGCCGCCGGATCCAGAACGGCTGGGACGAGATCCCGGTCGACGGCTGGGGCGGCGGGAGCCGCGGCGACACGCTCACCCTAGAGATGGGGACCGAGGTCGTCGACGGCTTCTCCGGCCACGCCGACCGGCAGGGGTTAGAGAACTTCGTGAAGACGATGAACCCGCGGCCGGAGAAGGTGCTGTGCGTCCACGGCGACGAGCGCTCCGTGCAGGACCTCTCCTCGGCGCTGTACCACGACTACAACATGCGGACGTTCGCGCCGAAGAACCTGGAGACGTTCCGGTTCAAGTAACGCCGGCCATCGGTGGAGCGGGCGTCGGGGACGCGGCTGTCAGGCGTCGCAACCGGGCTTGTCCCGCTCGGTCGGTCCGTCGGTGGCCGCGGTCGCGACCGCCGTCGTACGCGCGATGGGCTGCTCCTCCTCGACGCCGATGAAGCGGATCTCGACGGAGTCGCCGGGCTCCATCGGACGGTCGCCGCTGAACTCGATCGGGTACCTGTTCTCGACGCGGAAGAACGGCTCGTCGCCGGCGCCGCCGGCAACGTCGTTCTGACCCGATTCGACGTACTCGTACGGCGGACCGTCGACCCCAGTCTCCCCGTCCTCTTGGTACCGATTGTGGACCATCCGGACGGTCAACGCGTCGCCGACCGCGAAATCGCCGGTACAGAACTCACCGACGTTCTGCGAGTGAAACTCCTGTTCGGAGTCCTCGTCGAACAGGTTCGGGTTCAGGAAGCGAACCTGTCCGCCCTCGCCGTCACCGCCCTCCCAGCGGACGAGTATCGAACCCACCTCGTCGCCCTCGAACGACGGGCCGGCGACGTACTCCATGCGGACGACGTCGACGTCGCCTCGGGGCGGATCGCTGACCCGTGAGTTCCACCCGCCCCACGCCCGGTGTTCGGGTCCGAGCGTCACCTCGGTGTCACCGAACGCGCGCGGCTCCTGCGGTTCCGTGAGCGCGCTGCCGATATCGAAAACTGTGACGCCGATACTCGCCGCGATTATCACGACGATAGCGGCCATGAGAATCGTCGCGACCACGGTGCTGACGCCGCGGTCGTCGCTACCGCGCATCGATCACCCCGTCGCCGGCGACGCAGTCGGATATCATACTCGCCTGTTCGGTGGGGGTCGTATGAGTTCGTCGGCCCACCTATCAATACAGATACTGCTTTTCAGTATACACTTATACCATACCCGTGAACGGACGGTATGCGTCTCGCGCTCATCGCCCACGACGAGCTGAAAGACGAGATGGTGGAGTTCGTCACAAAGCACGCCGCGGCCCTCGACGACTGCGAGCTCGTGACGACGGGGACGACCGGGAAACGCATCGCCGAGGAGACCGGCCTCGCCGTGAACCGGCAGGCGTCGGGACCGTACGGCGGCGACCTCCAGATCGGCGGGATGATCGCCGACGAGGCGATCGACGGCGTCGTCTTCCTCCGCGACCCGCTCACGGCGCAGGCGCACGAGCCGGACATCTCCGCGCTGCTGCGCGTCTGCGACGTGAAGGACGTCCCGCTGGCGACCAACGTCGCCTCCGGGGAACTGCTCGTCGAGGGGCTCCTCGGCTCGACGTGAGCCTCCCCGAGTCCAAGTATCATATCGGATACCGAGAGCCGCGGCGTTTTACGTCCGTCCGTCGTACCCCGCACTGATGACCCGGCACCCGATGACCCGGATCGCGGCGGTCGCGGCCGCGCTGCTCCTCGTCTCGGCGCTCGCTGCGAGCGGAGCGGCCGTCGGTATCGGGGCGGCGCAAACGGGCGGCGACGCGTCCGGAGGCGACGCCTCGGACGGCGGCACACCAGACGACGCCGCGACGCCGCCCACGCGGTGTTTCGCGGGCGACGGCTACCCGATCTCGATCGGGGAGACGGGCGCGACGATCGACGCCGTCGTCCACCTCTCCGTGCTGACCGACCCCGCCGCCGGCAACGAGATCGGGCTGGAAGCCGCCGGCGCGCTCGGCGGCGATCCGATCGTGGTGCTCGCCGCGGGGGTCCGCCTCACTGCGCGTGAGGCGGTCGCGAACGGAGTCGACCCGTTCGCGGCGTTCGACGTGCTGTACGCGTACGAGCTCACTCTCCCGATGTTCGGCGGCGCGATCGACGACTCGGAGTACAGCGACAGCGGCTCTCCGATCGAGTCCGGTGCCGGCGCCGCGGCCTGCTGACCCGGAGCGCGCCTCGCTTCTGCTACTCCCCGTCCTCCTCATCCCCGTTGTCCGCCGGCGGGCGGACACCGCGAACGATCCCCAACAGCTCGCGGCGCGCGTCTTCGGGACCCCGACCCTCCGGGTACGCGTCGGCGACGACCGGGTACGCGCCGCCGGCGAGGAGGTACTCGTCGGCCGCCCACACCGCGAGCAGCGCCTCGATCGGGACCTCGCGGTCTCCGCCGGTCCCGTCCTCCTCCAGCCGGCAGTCGCCGCGGAAGGTCCAGACCGTCGCGCGCTCGGCGGCCGGGTGGCTCGGCCCCGCCGTCGGCCTCTTCGGAGCCGTGGCCGGGATCGACGCCGGCGCGCTCGCCGCCTCGTTGGATTCGATCGTCGGCGAGGACGCGGACCGACGACGGGCGGTCGTCATCGCCGGTCTGATCCTGTTGTGGAGCTCGCTGCGATTGGTGCAGGCGATCAACGTGTCGTTCCAGACGATACACGGCGTGCGCCACGAGCACTCGGTGG
>NZ_NHPG01000105.1:0-20716 GCF_002252965.1 Halorubrum sp. Ea1 | reverse complement strand
CTCCGCACGAACGCGACGAGCTGCACCCCCACGTTCGTCGCGCCGAACAGGACGCCGGAGACAGCGCCGACGGCGCCCATGACGAGCGGCGTGTCGGCGACCGCCCGGTCGCTGACGACGGGCGGGGGAGGCAACGGGACGGCGCGCTGGGCGCTCGCCACGAACGCGAGCGAGACGAGTCCGAGCAGCGCGCGCACCGGCGCCTCGGGGAGCCGATCGAGCAGGGCCATCCCGAGGATCGTGCCGACCAGCGCGGCGACGAGCAGCGGTGCGAACCGAGTTCCGCACGTGCGGAGCTCCTCGCGGGTGAGGTCGCCGACCAGCGCGACGTTCACGGCGAACATCGGGAGGATCATGAACGCGACGGCGGTCGCGGGGTCGAGCGTCGTGGCCAGTACCATCGTCCCGACGACGGCGAAGCCGAACCCCGCGACCCCGTTGACGGCGCCCGCGACCGCGACGACGAGGGCTATCGCCGCCGCCAGTTCGACGGAGAGCGCGAGGGTCATACGTTCGAGACGTGATCCCTATTTATAAACGACCGTTGCCTGTGCGGCGGCGGGGCACGGGCGCGCGAAACCGAGTTTCCGGAGCATCCGCCTTGGGCTCGGCCGCGTAACGGCGTGTGCGATCACACCGCACGATCGGCCGGGACTCATACCGCTCGGCCGCCGCGTTTCACGCATGCTTCAGACCGGACAGACGGCGCCGACGTTCGAGCTCCCCGGGGCGGGGGGCGGGCGGATCGACACGCACGGGCTGGCCGAGTACGCCGACAGCGGGTGGGCGGTCGTGGTGGTGTTCTACCCGTTCGACTTCCACCCGGTGTGTACCAGCCAGATGTGCACGCTGCGGGACAGCGAGGCGCTGTCGCTGCTGGAGAACACCGTCGTGCTCGGGATCTCCACCGACGGCGTCTACAGCCACCGCGCGTTCGCGGAGGAACACCGGATCGACTTCCCGCTGCTCTCGGACAGCGACGGTCGCGTCGCCGAGGCGTACGGCGTGCGCGCCGACGAGATGGACGACCACCGCGGGGTCGCGCGGTCGGCCCTCTTCGTGGTCGACCCCGACCGCACCGTCCGGTACGCGTGGCGGAGCGAGGAGCCGGCCGACGAGCCGGACCTTACGGCCGTCGAACACGCCGCGCGGTGTCACGGCGACGAGTGCGACCTGCCGGACGGGAAGTCGTACCTGTGAGCGCCGGCGGCGACGCGCCCCGCTCTTCCCCCACGCCGTCGCGCGATACCGCTACTCCGACGGCCGAGAGACGCCGAGCGGCTTCCGGCAGTTCTTACAGAGGAACAGGTCGTGGTTCTCGTAGAGTTGGAACGACCCGTCGTCCGCCGGTTCGAGTTCCGTCACCTCGCCCTCCGTTTCGAGGTCGTCGGTCGAATCGATGCTCGCTTCGCACTCCGGGCATTCAAGTGTGTCAGACATACGCAATCATACAATTTATTAACAGATAAACATAGTCGGGCAGTGCGGCGGCGATACACACGCGGCCCCGGGACGGGGTATCGGGGCGTCAGAGACGGCGTATCGGGGGACAAAAACGGCGGACCGGGATATCGCAGCGCCCCGCTAGTCGAAAACGGGCGAGTCGCGGTGGTGGTCGACGGCCCGGTCGATCCACTCGTCGACCGGTTCGCTCGGCTCGTCGAGGAACTCGAAGGGGTCGCCGGTTCCGTACCCGTCGAGGTCGACCGTCCGATCCAAGGCGCCTTCGAAGACGCCGAGCGACGGGGCTGTCCGGTACCCGTGGGTCGTCGAGGCCGACGACGGCGTTAGGACCCCTATGCGGGCGCCCGTTCGAAGAGCGACCCTCACTCGTCGCCCGCTGCGGGCGCGGCGGGGCCGATCACTCGACGTCGCCGTCCGCCTCCTCGAGCCCGTGCGAGCGGAGGAGGGTCTCCTCGCCGTAGTCGCGTAACATCCCGACGCTCTCGTCGGCTTTGATCGAAGTGATCACGAACTTCGAGCTCGTCCGTTGGATACCGTCTACGGCCTCGAACTCCTCGACAAGGGTTTCGACCATGTCGCGGGACGGGAGCCGCGAGACGACGATGAAGTCGGTGTCGCCCATCATGAAGTAGACCTCGTTCACGCCTTCGATATCGGCCAACTCCCGCCCGACCTTCTCCTGGTACCCCTCTCCGAACTCGGCGAGAACCTCGGTGATGACCGTGAGACCCAGTCCGGCCTTCTCGAAGTCGATCTCGAACAGATCGTTTTTGATCACCCCTCGTTCCTTCATGTTCTTGATCCGATAATGAACGGTCGACTTCGGGATACCCGTCTCCTCTTGGATGCGTTCGGGGCTGGTGGAGTCGTTCTCGGCGATCGAGCGCAGGATGCGAACGTCCCGGGCGTCGAGGCTCATCTGTCCCGCACCTCTGAGCGGGTCCGACCGCGCGCCGACCGAGTGTCAGTCATACTCGTACCGTGTCGGTAGCTGAGTAAATAGACTTGCCTCCGCGGACCCGCTCGGGAGTCGAGAATTCGGTCCGGAGCTCCGGTGGTATCCGGACGTCCTCGCGACGGTACGGACGGCCGGAGGCGTCGGTTCGTCCCCCGCTCGCCGCGGCCCCTCGTTCTTGCTATATATCGATCAGTATCAGTAATAATCGATATAATACGATACCGGTCGCACGATACCGGAAAAAATCGGTATAGTAACCTATTATAAACCTGTTTAACCGATCCACGCCTGCGTTCGCCTGATTTCACGTGATTCGGGGCGTCAAGGGGACGCGGTATCACGCCGAAAATACCTGCTCACGTCGGCCGCTATCGGGGCGGCCGGCCTCGCGGGGTGCAGCGGCAACAGCGACGACGGCAGCGACGGCGGCGACGGGGGCGACGGGGGGAGCGAGAGCGATGACAGCGGCAACACGATGGAGTCCGGGTCGTCGGGGCCGGCGACGGTGACGGCCGAGGGGTCGTCGACGGTCTACCCCATCTCGAACAAGGGGAGCTCCTACTGGAACTCGAACTCGCCGGCGAGCGACGGCGAGTACTGGGGGTCCAACGACGAGTCGTCGGTCGCCGGGTGGGGCCGGATCGAGACCGACCAGAACATCGCCGACTACTTCGCCAGTCTCTACGGCTTCGAGCCGACCGGCGAGCGGTCGAACCCGCCGTTCGCGACCCGCGTCGCGCTGAGTCACTCGGGGACCGGCTGCGAGGCGGTTCGAGACGGCCTCGTCGACATCGGGAACTCCTCCGGGCCGATCACGGCCGAGCTCGACATCAGCGAGGAGCAGCGCGACGAGAACTACGTCGACCACGTCGTCGGCCGGGACGGCCAGCCGGTGTTCGTCAGTCAGGCGATCTACGACGCCGGCGTCGAACAGCTCACCGGCGAGCAGATCCGCGGCATCTACCAGGGCGACGTCACCAACTGGAGCGAGGTCGGCGGCCCCGACAAAGAGATCTACGTGGTCGGCCGTGCCGAGGGCTCCGGAACCGACACGTCGTTCCGCCTGAACATGCTCGGTGACGCCGACGCACCGATGGACGTCGACACCCGTCTCGGGCAGAACCAGCAGGTCCAACAGGTCCTCCAAGACAACGACAACGCCATCGGCTACATGGCGCTGGCGTTCTCCGGATCGGGGATCCAGGCGATCGCGATCGACTTCGAGGGCACGGTCTACCGCCCGGACCCCGACGCCGAGAACACCATCTTCGACTCGGAGTACCCGCTGAACCGGGACCTGCACATGTACACTCGGATCACGGAGGAGACGCCCGAGGGCACGGACATGCGCGAGGCCGCGTTCCTCAACATGTTCCTGACCGAGTTCGGCCAGAAGACGTTCGTCGAGGACGTCAACTACATCACGCTGCCCACGTCCGACATCGAGGCCGAGCGCGAGAAGCTCCCCGAGCAGGCCTGAGTCCGGCTCCTCGGTCCCGCGGACACCCGTCTCGCGGTCCGACCTCATTATATGTCACTCACTACCTCCCGAACCGATTGGCGCGCTGGCATCGAGCGACGGCTGACCAGAACGCGGGAGTTCGTCGACGACGCGGACCCGGAGGCGCTGGCGGTGGTCATCGCCTCGATGGGGTCGCTCTTGACCGCCTTCGTCGGGTTCCTGTTGGCGTCGCCGTGGACGGCCGTCCCGCTCGGAGCGTTCCTGATCGCCACCGGCTACGGCTGGGTACGCCATCAGGCGCTCGTCGCCCGCGCGGTCACCTTCGCGATGACGACGGTGACGCTCGTCACGCTCGGGCTCATCGTCGTGTTCATCTTCGTCGAATCGATCCCGGCGTTCCGGTACGAGGCGGCGAGCGTCTTCGGCGTCTCCGTTCCGGGACTCGGGATGTTCGCGCAGACCCGCTGGGACGCCGTCTCGGATCCCGTCCGGTACTCGCTGCTGCCGATGATCCACGGAACGGTGATGGTGACCGCCATCGCGACGCTGGTGGCGGGGCCGCTCGGCGTCGCCGCGGCGCTGTTCATCGCCGAGATCGCGCCGCCGCGGGTCCGCGAGCTCGTGAAGCCGGGGATCGAGATACTGGCGGGGATCCCCTCGATCGTGTACGGCTTCATCGGGTTCACCGTCATCAACCCGTGGGCGAGCGACGCGTTCGCCCTCAACGGCGGCTCGACGTACCTGTTCGTCGGGATGGTCGTCGGGCTGATGGCGCTGCCGACGGTCGTCTCCGTGGCCGAGGACGCGCTGACGAGCGTGCCGGACGTGATGAAGAACGGGTCGCTCGCGCTCGGGGCGACCGACTGGCAGTCGATGACCTCGATCACGCTGCCCGCGGCCTTCTCCGGCGTCTCGGCGGCCGTGCTCCTCGGGGTCGGGCGGGCGATCGGCGAGACGATGGCCGCGACGGTGATGCTGGCCGGAATTCCGCGGATCAGCGACCCGCTCGTGAACGTCTTCTACGGCTACGAGACGCTCACATCGCTCATCGCGCGGGGGTACGGCAGCGCGAACGGGGTTCACGAGAGCGCGCTGTTCGCCGCCGGCGTCGTCCTCTTCGTCACCGTGTTGTGTCTGAGCCTCGGCTCGCAGTACATCGAGGCGCGGATGCGTCGCCGCCTGGGGGGCGCCGAATGAGCCGCGCCACGCAGACCGCGCTCGTCCGGGACGACCGCACGACGTACGAGGCGGCCGCCGGGGCCGCGGTCGGGCTCTCCGGCGTCGCCTTCGTCGTCGGCCTGGCGGCGCTGGTAGGCGCCGTCGAGATCGGCGACCCCGTCGCCGGCGTCGAGCTGTCGGTGGCGTTGGGTGCAGTGCTGCTCGCGTTGGGACTGGCGGTCGTCGGCTTCGGCGTCGCCTCGCGGCTGGGGTTCGTCGACGCGGCCCCCCAGCCCAGCGCGGGGGTCGTCGCCGCGGTCGCGTTCACGGGGATCTGGCTCGCGGCGGGGGTGACGGCGGCCGGAGCGGCCGGGATCGGGACGGTCGGCCGGCTCGGCGTCGGGACGGTCCTCGGCGGGGTCGCGTTCGCGGCGACCGCGCTCCCGCGAGAAGACGTCGGATCGACGGTGCCGGCGGGGGCGGTCGCCGTTCTCTGCGGACTGGCGCTCCTCACCGGCGTCGTCGGTCCCGGCTGGGAGCGGGCGCTCGCCGGATACAACGCGACGCTGTTCGGCGACACCGTCGTTCCCGCCGTCGTGCTGTTCGCCTCGCTGGCGACCGGCTGGAGCGCCGCGAAGGCGTACGGGGGGTTCGGCGCTCGCGGGCGGAACGTCGGCGCGTACGTGCTCATCTACCTCGTCGTCGGCTCGATACTGGCGGTGCTCGTCGGGCTCGTCGCCTTCGTCACGGCGAAGGGACTCCCCGGGCTGTTGAACGGGGTCGGCGTCGGCGGGGAGACCCTCGTCCGGTGGCCGTTCCTGACCAACGGCGCCGGGCTGTTGGCCGACGTCGCGGGGGTGTTCCCCGCCCTCGTGGGGACGGTGTGGCTGGTCATCGGCGCCGTCCTCTTCGCCGTGCCGACCGGCGTCGGCGCCGCCGTGTTCCTCAGCGAGTACGCCGAACAGGGCCGGTTCACCGGCGCCGTCGAGGTGGCGACCAACGGCCTCTGGAGCACGCCGAGCATCGTGTTCGGGCTGTTCGGCGCCGCGTTCCTGATCCCCAGATTCGGCAACCAGAAGTCGCTGATCGCCGGCATGCTGACGCTCGGGTTCATGCTGTTGCCGCTGGTGCTGATCACGAGCCGGGAGGCGATACTCGCGGTGCCCGACGAGTACCGCGACGCCAGCGCGGCGCTCGGCGTCTCCAAGTGGCAGACGATCCGCAGCGTCGTCCTCCCCGCGGCGATCCCGGGCGTCACGACCGGCGTCATCCTCGGTGTCGGACGGATCGCCGGCGAGACCGCCCCGATCCTGCTGACCATGGGCGGCGGCGTCCTCCCGGCGAAGTCGGCCGCTCCGAACGTGTTGAGCGGCTTCCGACTGAGCGCGTCCCCGCCGTTCGTCAGCAACCCCGCGCTGTTGGAGGCGACGAGCGCGCTGCCGTACCAGCTGTACGCGCTCATCACCGCGGGACTGAGCGGGAACATCCGGAACCCGCAGGAGTACGCGTGGGGACTGGCGCTGACGCTGCTGCTCGTCGTGTTGGCCTTCTACGCGGTCGGTATCGCGACGCGCTACTACTTCAGACGGAAACTCCACCAATGAGTCAGACAGAGAACGCAGACGCCGAAGACGCCACGGACGCCACAGCGGTCACGGCGAATCGCACCGACGGCCGGCGGGCCTCCACGACCGCCGGCGAGACCGCCGAGGAGACGCGGCCGGAGTGGACGAGCTACGAGGCGAGCGGCGAGACGAAGGTCGCCGTCGAGGACCTCGACGTCCACTACGGCGACGACCACGCGCTGAAGGGCGTCTCGATGGACATTCCCGAAGAGAGCGTGACGGCGCTCATCGGTCCGTCCGGCTGCGGGAAGTCGACGTACCTCCGGTGTCTCAACCGGATGAACGACCGCATCCGCGCCGCCAGCGTCGACGGGACGGTCGAGCTCGACGGCGAGGACGTCTACCAGGACGGCGTCGACCTCGTCGAGCTTCGAAAGCGGGTCGGGATGGTGTTCCAGAGCCCCAACCCCTTCGCCAAATCGATCCGCGAGAACGTCTCCTACGGACCGCGGAAACACGGCGACATCGAGACGGGCCTCCTCGCGCGGTTGACCGGCCGCGCGGAGCCCGAACGCGAGGCGCGGCTCGTCGAGCGATCGCTCGAGCGGGCCGCGCTGTGGGAGGAGGTGAACGACCGGTTGGACGACAACGCGCTCGGACTGTCCGGCGGCCAGCAACAGCGGCTCTGTATCGCCCGGTGTCTCGCCGTGGACCCGGAAGTCATCCTCATGGACGAGCCGGCGTCGGCGCTCGACCCGATCGCCACGGCGAAGATCGAGGACCTCATCGAGGACCTCGCGCAGGACTACACGGTCGTCGTCGTCACCCACAGCATGCAGCAGGCGGCCCGCGTCTCCGACCAGACCGCGGTCTTCCTGACCGGCGGCGAACTCGTCGAGTACGACGACACGGAGAAGATCTTCGAGAATCCCGAGAGCCAGCGCGTCGAGGATTACGTTAGCGGGAAGTTCGGGTGATCGCCGTGTCCCGCGAAGCGTACCGCGAGTCGCTGGACGAGTTGCGGGCCGACGTAGAGTCGATGGCGGACGGCGTGCTGTGGCAGCTCCGGCGAGCACTCGACGCGCTCGAAGGCGGCGACCGCGGGCTGGCCCGCGAGGTGATCGAGGGCGACGAACGCGTCAACCGGCAGTACCTCGACCTCGAGGGCGACTGCGTCGAGCTGATCGCGCTCCAGCAGCCCGTCGCCGCGGACCTCCGCTTCGTGGTCGCGTCGTTCAAGATACTCACGGATCTGGAACGGGTCGGTGACCTCGCGACGAACCTCGCCCGGTACGCCCTCGCCGGGAGCGCGGACGTCGTCTCCGACGTCCGGGTCGGAGGGATCGGCGAGACCGTCACCGGTCAGCTCCGGGCGGCCGTCGACGCGTACGTCGACGCCGATTCCGAGGCGTGTCGAGCGATCGCCGACCGCGACGACGCGCTCGACGCGGCGTGTCAGAACGCCAGCGACGCGGTCGTTCGCGAGCTGATCGCCAGTGATCCCGATCGCTGGGAGATCGAGCGGCTGCTCGACGACGTGTCGCGGCTGCTGCTCACGATACGCGACCTGGAACGAATCGCCGATCACGCCGTCAACGTCGCCGCGCGCACGCTGTACATGAACGACGGTGACCTCGAACTAGTCTACTGACCATGGAGACCAGAAAGCTGCAGGAGGTCGGCGGCGGCACGTTCACCGTCTCGATTCCGAAGGGGTGGGCGAAGAGCCACGGCTTCGAGGTGGGGATGGAACTGCGGCTGTACACCCACCGTGACGGCTCGATCCTCGTCCGGTCCTCGGCCGCCGACGTCGACCGCCTCGGCGAGGCGACGATCGACATCGGCGACGACGCCGACACCGACGCCGGCGGCGGTCCCGAGGCCGTTCGACGCGCGGTTCGGACGGCTCACGCGGTCGGCTTCGAGACGATAACGCTGCGTCGGGCGGAGGCGTTCTCCGACGCGGAGCGCAGCGCCGCGCGGTCCGCGGTTCGCGGGTTGGTCGGGACGAACGTGCTCAGCGAGTCGGACTCGGAGATCACGATCAGACACCTCTTGGACACCGCCTCCGTCTCGGTCCGTCAGTCCGTCGTACAGCTCCGATACGCGGTCGTCTCGCTCCTCCGCGACGCGACCGAGGCCTTCGTTGACGCCGCGGACGCGCGGTCGAGGATCCGCGACCGCGCCGACGAGGCGCGCCGCTCCGCGGAGATGGTCACGCGGCACTTCTCTCGGTCACTGGTGTCACACGCCGAGCTCGACGCGCTCGGTGTCTCCCGGCCCGACCTGTTCGCCTACTACGCGGCCGCTCGCCGTCTCGAGGCAGTCGCCGACCAGGCCGTCCGGATAGCGGGGATCGGCGAGAAGCTGTCTGAGCCGCTCGCCGACGAGGCGGCCGCGGACGTGCGCCCCGTGGCCGACGACGTCGCCCTCGCCGTCGACGACGCGGTGACGGCCGTCCTCGACGGCGACGGAGCGGCGGCCCGGCGGGCGAGGGAGCGGTGCGACGACGCCGCGGCGGGCATCGAGTCGATCGACGGGCGGCTGTACGGCGGCGCGGTCCCGGGGCCGGTCTCCGCGGCGGTCGCGCTGTCGGACGCGCTCGCGCGTCTAGAACGGGCGGCCGACTGCGCTCGGTCGGTGACGGAGACCGCCGCCGCCGCCGCGATCCGCGACGAGAACACGCGGAACTGACCGCTCGGACGGCGCGGTCGTCCGGCGTAGGACAGAGCGGCCGGCCCGACGCGGGCGGCGGGCGCGGCGTCGACGCTCGACGCTTCTCCGGCATCCACGCGACTGCCGGGAGACGCGCTTATCCGTCGATCGCGGGGCGATACTCCTCGACGAGGGCCTCGACCTCGGCCCACGGGACCGGCGGCTCCATCGAGTCGAGCGCCTCGTCGAGCGCGGCCAGTCGGTCGCCGAACCGCGCGGTCCACTCGGGCTCGGCGCGCGCGGCGAGCCGCTCGCCGGCGGTCTCGTGACGGGCGCGGACCTCGTCGAGTCGCGGCCCGATCCCCGACGGCGGGGCGTCGCCCTCGCGCTCGGCCCACGTTCGGAGCGCCGCCAGTTCGGCCCGGACGTCCGCGATCAGCAGCGACGCGACGCGGTGTCGAACCGTCGCCGCGGCCCATCTGGCCGCCGCGCCGCGCTCGCTCCCGGCGGCCTCCCCGTCGGCGGCGAGCGATTCGACGGCGGCGTCGAGCTCGTCCACCGACGCCGCGAGCGCGTCGACGTCGGCGTCGAGTTCCTCGACGCGCCGGTCGGAGTCGGCGAGCCATCCCTCGAAGGAATCGATCTCGAACTGGAGGTCGTCGGCGGCGCGCTGGACCTCGGTCGCGGCGGTCGTCACCCGCTTGACCCGTCGCGCGATCTCGTAGAGATCGCCGTCTCCCTTCATGTCGAGCACCTCCTGAACGGCGTCACCGAGGTCGTCCGCGCGGCTCTCGACGTCGGCGAGACGCGCGTCGAAGTCGTCGAGGCGCCCGGACACGGGAGCCAGGTCCGCGACCGGAGCGGCCGCCTCCCGCGCGCCGTCCAGCTTCCCGGCCGCGAGCTCCGTCCGCGTCTCGGCGGTCGTCACCACGAGCGACGCGTTCGCGACCGCGTCGTCGACGGCCGCCCGGCGGACGACCCCGTCCCGGGCGACGATCGCGAGCGTCTCTCGCGTCTCGCCGGCGCCTCCCCCGTCGTCGACGACGGCCGCCGCTCGTTCGACGGACGCGCCGTCGAGATCCGCCGGCTCGCCGTCGGGCGTCTCAGTCATCCGCGTCACCCCGCGGACGGCGTCTCCGACAGCAGTTCGTCGAACAGCGCGTCGACCCGCTCGGCGATCTCGTCGCGGATCTCGCGCACCTCCGCGAGCGGGCGACCGTGCGGGTCGTCGAGCCCCCAATCGCGGTTCTCGCCGTTCCACGCCGCCGGGCAGACGTTCGACGCCGAACAGCCCATCGTGACGACCAGGTCAACCGCCCGCAGCTCGTCCGGCGTTACCTCCCGCGGCGTCCGGTCGCCGAGCTCGACGTCCAGTTCGCGCATCGCCTCGACGACGACGTCGTGGACGCGATCGGCGGGGCGCGTCCCGCCGGTGACTATCTCGATCCGATCGGTCGCCTCGCGGCGGTCGCGCTCGCGACGGGCGAACGCGGCCGCCATCTGGCTCCGTCCCGCGTTCTGGACGCAGACGAACGCGATCCGGTGGTCCGGTCGATCGCTGTGATGGCTCACGACACGGTATGCGCGCGGCATCAGTAAAATCGTTACTCGGGACCGATACGGAGGGCTATAGAGCGATATAGCGATCCGTGAGCGTCGGAACCCTCCTTCAGGGTCGTCACGTTCCGGACCGTCGCGACGGCGTCTCAGGCACCGGATCGACAGAGGCGTCGTCGAGGCGGTCCGGGGGAGGCCCGGGGACGCGGCGCGCTACTCGATCCGCTCGCCGGCCGCCCCGCGATTCCCGAGTCGGTGCGCCTCGTCCCACTCCTCGAAGACGCCGTGCTCGGTCATCGTCTTCATTCCGGCGAGCGCCGCTCGGAGTTTGAGTCCGACGAGCGGGACGTCGGCGACGGTGATGACGACGTCCGCCTCGACGACCGCTCCAGTCCGGAGAACGGCGTCGACGAGGTCGACGAGGGCGTCGTCGTCAGACTTCGTCGGACGCATCCGTTCCTCCGTCGAGTTCGGGCGTGAACGTGTACGGCGGCCACGGACCGGTGAACCGCACCTCGATACCGGGGTCGACCGCGACGTCATCGAGCAGTAGTCCGACGGCCTCCCGTTCGTCGTCGGTCGCGAGGACGGCGAAGCGAGCGAGGACGTCGACGTTCTCGTCGGCATCGCCGATGTCTAACCCCGCTCTCGAACGGTCGCCGAGGTCGACGAGCTCCGTCGCCTCGCCCCCGAGACGATCGGCGAGGTCGGCCGCCTCCGCGCGGCGCTGTTCGTCGAGCAGTCGGTCGAGGCGGGTCTCGTACCGCTTAGTGAGCAGAAACCGCGTGCCCTCGTCGGCCTCGTTTCGGCGCTCGGCGAGGGCGCGGAGGTCCGCGTCGGTCGCCTCGAGCTCGTCGCGGGCGGCGTCCTCGTCCCAGACGACCTCGACGCGGTACTCCCACCGCTCGGCGAGCGCGTCGAGGTGGTCGGTCAACCGTTCGGACTCCGCGTCGAGCCACGAGCGGACCGCGTCGTCATCGCCGCGGATGACGGTGTCGAACTGGAACGGCAGCGGCGTCCCGAACGCCTCGCCCGCGTCGTCGACGACGGACTGGTGGGCGAGTATCCAGCGTCGAATCCGCGTCGCGGAGTCCGAGTCGTAGAGCGAACCGCAGTCGTGGACGACGGCGGTCAGTCCCGCCTCGCGGACGAGCCGAACCGGTTCGTCGTCCAGTCCGGTCGTCGACAGCGACTCGTCGCCGTCGGGAGCGACGCAGTAGAGATATCTCCCCTCGTCGAACGCGGTCTCAGTCACGGCTCGTCTCCCCCGGCACCGCGCCGCGTCGGTCGCGGTCCAGTCGGCGAACGGCGTCCGAGACCAGCGAGTCGAGGTCGCCGCGCAGCCGATCGACGTCGTCGCCGATCTCCGCCTCCGCTTTCAGTCGCTCCAGTTCGTCCTCCATCGCCGCGAGCTGACGGCCGAGCCGCTCGATCTCCTCGTCCGTGAGCGACTCCGACTCCATCCGGCGGACGGCCTCCCGCTCGAGCGCCTCGACCAGCAGCTCGACGACGGTGACGACGAGCGCCGTCAGCCCGTTCGTCGCCTCGTCGCCGTCGATATCTATCGTCGTCATCGGTCGTCGGTACCGTCGGCCTCGGTCGTTCGCTCGGCGGGCCGTCCGTCGCCGGTCGTCCCGTCGGGGTCATCGCCGTCGCCGGTCGTTCCGTCCTCGAGGTCGACCGTCTCGACGTCCGTCGACGCCCCTCGTTCGGGTGACGCCCCGAGTCCACGCCGCTGAGACGCCGCCTCGACGCGCTCCGTGTCCGTTCCCTCGGGGAACTCCAGTCCGTACTGGGAGGCCGTCTCGAACGAGGCGATCGCCGCTCGGAGCTCGATGCCGAGCAGTTCCGTCTCCCCGACGGAGACGGCGATATCGGCGTTGATGACGACGCCCTTATCGAGGAGCATCTCCACGACGTCGGCGAGGTTATCCGTCTGCCGGGTCGGGGCCGTTCCGTCAGTCATCCTCGGTCCCCGTTCGCTCGCTCGCGCCTTCGAACCGCTGCCCGTAGACGCGGGGGCGATTCGGCGCGGTCGAGTAGCGCGTCTCCTCGGGCACCGTCGAGAAGCGGGTCGCGCCCCCGAGATCCGGCCGCGACGTCGCCATCGTCGAGACGGCGGTCTGGTTCCGCGAGTTCGGCCGACCGACGGACTCGGTTCGGTCTCGGTTCGTTTCGACGACATCGCTGAGCCGCTCGCGGGCGTCGAGGATGCTCTCGCGGAACTCGGCGACCGAGTCGCTGATCGCCTTCTGGATGGCGGCCTGCTTCGACTCGTCGGTCTCCAGCAGTCCGAGTTCGGGCTTCGACGGCGCCGTCCCGTCGTCCGAGGCGTCGGCCGCGTCGGCGTCATCGCTCTCGTCGGCGCCGTCGAAGCCCGAGGCGCCGTCGAGGTGCCCGTCGTCCGTCTCGGCGTTTGCGCCCTCGGCGTCGTCGGCGAACAGGTCGGCGACGGCCGCGTCGAACTCGCGTTTGTTCCGCCAGAACTCCCGGACGTCGACCGCGCTCCAGAGGTCCGTGAGTTCGACGAGTTCGCCGAGATTCCGGAGTTCCACGGCGTCCTCCGGGTCGCCGCCGGCGACCGCCTCGGGGACGTCCCCCGCATCGACGGCGTCGGGGAGTTCACTCACGTCGACCGCGTCGGGGAGATCTCCGAAGTTGATCGTCTCCAACACGTCCTCGGCCTCGTCGGCGACGTCGCGGAACTCCTCGAAGATCTCCGCGGCGCGTTCGCGCTCCGCCGGGCCGTCGTCGAGACCGGCCAGTTCGCGCAGGCGGACCTCGACCTCCCGGACGAGTTCGCCCGCCTCCTCGACGGCGTCGGGCGTGTGCTCGACGGTGACGACATCGTCGATGCCGTCGCCATCGTCCGTCGTGCGGTCGCCGTCCGTCATCGTTTCACCTCGACCCTCCCCTGGAGGTTTTCGTGTGCGGCCTCGGCCACCGCCAGTCGCTCCTCCAGCTCGGCCCGTCGCTCTCGGTACTCCGCCTCGGAGCGCTCGCCGAGCTCGTGGAGCAGGCGGTTCTCCTTGAGCTCGTCGCGGATCGAATCGACGTCGTGTAGCTCCTCGATCGCCATCGAGTGAAGGGTGTTAAGCAGCGAGACGAACGGCCTGAAGAGGAGGTCGTCGACGAGAAACATCTCACTGCGCCGCCCCGACCTCGATGTCGACGAAGTTGTACGGTGCCCACGGACCGCTGTACCGGACGGTCACGCCGTCGTGATCGTCCCGAACGGCCTGGACGGTCTCCGAGAACGCCTCGCGGTTGTCGGAGGCGACGAGATACGCCCGATTCAGCGCGAGGCGGTCGCTGAAGAGGTCGTTCTCGACGTCGCGCTCGGCGGCGGCCGCGAGGCGGTCGGCGATGTTCTGCAGGGCCGCCTCCTCGACGACCTCGCCCTCGTCGACGACGACCTTGACGCCGAGCTCGACGGTCCCGTCGACGTCGAGCAACGCCTTCCGGAAGGCCCGGCGGCCGCTCCGGAGGACGTTCTTGAGCGCCCGTCCGCTCTTGAAGACCATCCCGAACCGCATCGGGACGGCGGTGCGGCCGTCGCCGAACGCCATGACTTCCCGGAGCACCTCGTCGTGCGCGCGGACGTTCTCGTCCGACCGCTCGGGGTCGAGCGTGTCGATGTCGCTGACGACGGCCGAGAGCGTCCGGTACCGGACCGTCCGAATCGGCGTCCCGCCGTCGACGCCGGTGACGTCCAGTTCGAACTCCTCGTCGTCGACGACGCCGTAGGTGTAGATGTGATTTCCGTTCATCAGAGCGCGATGTTAACACAGGCTCGCTCCCCCGAATCAATATTTATTACCTCCATTGAAACGAACGGCGGCGAGTAAGACGGGATTTATTTCGACCGAGATCGGCTAGCAGCCGCATAATAAATAACAAAGCGGGGGACCGGAGTTGCAATGCCCGCCTCAGCATCACCCGACTCATCGAGTCTCGCGGAGGTTCTCGACCGCATCCTGGATAAGGGAATCGTCATCGACGTCTGGGCGCGGATCTCGGTCGTCGGTATCGAGATCCTGACGATCGAAGCGCGCGTCGTCGCCGCGTCGATCGACACGTTCCTGACGTACGCCTCGGAGATGTCGAAGATAGAGCAGGCCACCCAGACGGGCGACTTGGACGACATCCGCGACCTCGAGATCGAAACGACCTCCGCCCGGGAACACGAGCAGGCGATGGAGAAGCGTCGAGCCGGCGTCGACGCCTCCTAGAAGTGGTGGCCGCTGAACACGTGCTCGACCGAGGGTTCCGCTCGTGACACCGGACACCGACGGGTCGGCAGACGTCGAGTCGATCGACGGGGTCGGACCGGAGACGGCCGAGAAGCTCCGGGACGAGGGAATCGAGACGGTCGCCGACCTCCACGGCGCAGAGCGGAGCGACCTGTACGACGTCGGCGGCGTCGGCGCGGCGACCGCGTCGGAACTCGTTTCGCTCGTCGGCGATGCGCCTGAAGACGAAGGGACGGTGTCCGACGAAACGAGCGGCGACGAGCCGGAGAACCGATCGCACGACGAGCCGGGGGAGACCGGCGTCGCGGACGACGAGGCGTCGCCGGAGACGGCGGGGCTCATGACGGTCCGGAACAAAGCGATCGACGTGGCCCCGGATCTCACCGGACGCGACCTCGACGGCATCATCGAGGTCACGAACAGCGGCGAGGGATGGGTCGCGGTCGTCGAGACGATCGAACGGAAGTCCGTTCCGGACACGCAAGACATCCTCGGCCGGTACGAGATCGAGTTCACCGACGACGGAACGGTCGCCGGCTACCGCCGCGTGAACCGCTACCGGCGGACGGAGTCGAACCCCGACGAGCTCTGACGACCGCCGCCTCCGGTTCGTCTTCGAGCGGTTATCGAGGCCCTCGAATCAGTGCGTTTCAGTCCCGGAAGACCGGTTCGTTCGATAGTCGAAGCGGTACCCGTCGCGTCGCCGCCCCGCGAGCCAGGTCACGGACGGGACGACGCCGAGCGCGTCGACCACCGGGAGTAATGACGCGAGCGACCGTAGGCCGACGCGAATGACGTTCGACCCAGACCGCGTCCGGACCGTGACCTTCGACTCGTACAGCACGCTCGTCGACGTGGAGGCCGCCGAGGCCGCGCTGGCCGAGCGCGTCGCCGACCCCGAGCCCGTGTCGCGGCTCTGGCGGTCTCGCTCGCTGGCGTACACGTTCGTCGCGAACGCGGTCGACGCTTACCAGCCGTTCTACGAGATGAACCGGGACGCGCTGACGTACGCCCTAGAGGCGCACGGCGTCGACCTCCCGGCCGCCGAGCGCGACGAGATCCTCGCGGTGTACCACGAGTTGGAGGTTTTCGACGACGTTCGGTCGGGGATCGAGCGCCTGCGCGACGGGGGGTACGAGCCGTACGTGCTCTCGAACGGGAACCCGGCGATGCTGGAGTCGATGGTCGAACACGCCGGGATCGCGGACCTCGTGGCGGACGCCATAAGCGCCGACGAGGTGGAGACGTTCAAGCCGGCCGCGGAGTTGTACCGCCACGGGGCCGCCCGGACCGGGACGCCGATCGACGAGATCGTCCACGTCACCGCGGGCTGGTTCGACGTCATGGGCGCCGCCAACGCGGGGATGCAGGCGGTTCGCCTCGACCGGAAGGGGACCCCTTGGGAGCCGTTCGACGGGGAGCCCGACGACACGGTCGAGTCGATCCACGAACTGGCGGACGCGCTGGGGGTCTGAGCCGCGATGTCCGACGGCCACGCGGAGGCGGGGGAACCGTTCCGTCCCCCGGTCGACGCGCTCCCGGACCTCTCCGGGAAGGTCGCCGTCGTCACGGGCGGCGGCCGCGGGATCGGGCGGGCGATCGCGCTCGGGCTGGCCGCCGCGGGGGCGACGGTCGTCCCCGCGGCGCGGACCGAGCGCGAGGTCGAGGCGGTCGCCGACGAGGCCCGCGATCTCGGCGTCGAGGCGCGCGGGATCGCGGCGGACGTGACGGACGACGCCGACGTCGACGCGCTCGTCGGGGAGACGGTCGACGCGTACGGCTCGCTGGACGTGCTCGTCAACAACGCGGGGTTCAACCCCGACGGCGCGCTCGGCGATCCCGCCGACGTCGACGCCGCCGCGGTCGACGACGTGCTCGACGTGAACCTGCGGGGCGCGTTCCGGACGCTCCGGGCGGCCGGCCCGCACCTGAGAGAGGCCGAGGGGTGCGTCGTCAACGTCGCCAGCGTCGCGGGCGAGGTCGGCCTGCCGCGGCAACACCCGTACGTCGCCTCCAAACACGGGCTCGTCGGGCTCACGAAGAGCGCGGCGATCGACTGGGCGCCGGACGTCCGGGTGAACGCGGTCGCGCCGGGCTACGTCGCGACCGACCTCACCGAGCCGCTCCGGGAGAACGAGCGGCTCCGGGAGTCGATCCTCGACCGGACCCCGATGGACCGGTTCGCAGACCCGATGGAGGTCGCCGGGCCCGTCGTCTTCCTCGCCAGCGACGCGGCGAGCTTCCTCACCGGCGAGACGCTCGCCGCCGACGGCGGCTGGACCGCGCGGTGAGGGGGGTCGGTCGAACGCGGCGTCGCGTCGTCGCCGGCCGAGCGGAGTCTCACGCCGACTGCGGCCGGCCGTCGAGCGCGACGTCGAGGGGGTCTTCGATCTCGCCGACGACCGCCTCCAGCGCGTCCGTCGCCGTGACCAGTCCGAGGACGCGCCCGTCGTCGACGACGAGCGCGAGCTCCTGTTTGGCGTCCTGAAACCGGTCGACGGCGTCGCTGATGTGCGCCTCGGGCCCGAGCGTCATCGGCGGGGCGGCCAGGTCTTCGAACGCGGCCGCGCCGTCGCGGAGCGCGTCGACCCGCTCGACGACGGACGGGACGTAGACGATCCCGAGGAAGTCGTCCGGGTCGGCGATGTCGTCGTCGACCAGCGGGAACCGCGTGTGCGGGCTGCCGCCGATCCGGTCGATGTTCTCCGCCGCGCTCGCCGTCGTCGAGAGGAAGACGACCTCCTCGCGGGGCGTCATGACCTTGTCGACCGTTATCTCGCCGATCGTGAGGGCGTTGAGGACTTCCTCGCGTCGCTCGACGGTGAGGTCGCTTCGGGAGAGGAGCGAGCCGAGCCGGTTGCGAAGGTCCGCTCGCGACTCGACCCGGTCGGTCTCCGTCTCGAGCCACGCCCCCGTCATCTCGACGCCGAAGCGGCGAAGCGTCCACTTGGCGACCCCGTCGCCGATGACGATGACCGGGTACAGCAGCTTCGCGAACCAGTAGAGCGGCGTCGCGCCGTACCGGGCGACGAACTTCGTGCGCTCGACGCCGAGGTAGGTGGGCGTCTGCTCGCCGTGCGTGAGGTGGAGCAGGTTGATGATGATGAAGGCGACGAGCGCGCCGGCGCCGACCGACGCGAGCGCCGTGTTCTCGAACAGCGGATCGAGGAGCTCGCGGAGCGCCGGCTCCGCGACGATCCCGACCGCGATGCTCGTCGCCGAGATCCCCACCTGACAGCTCGTGAGGTAGATCTCCAGGTCCTGCGTCATCTCCCACGCCCGCCGGAGCCCGGGCGCGTCGAACTCCGACTCCGAGAACTGGCGGACGCGGGTCAGGGCGAACTCGATCGCGACGAAGAACCCGTTCGCCAGAATGAGCAGGGCCCCGGCCGTCAGGCGGACGGCGACCTCGATGCCGTTCATACGGAAGGGTGGTCGCGTGGGGCTCAAATAGATGGCCACGATCCCCGTGCGGTCGGAGCGGAGACCCCCGCAGTGGGGATCGGTCGTCCGTCGCGTGCGACGGGGCGGAAGCGACACCCGCGGATATATCACCGGAGCGACCGATCTCCCGCTGTGAACCGCCCTCCAACGGATATCACTCGGCGACGAGCGCTGCGGGCGATCGGCGGCGTCGGCGCCGCCTCCCTCTCGGGGTGTCTCTCGCCGATCTCGCGGTCGGACCGCTGTCCGGGCTCGAACGAGGGGACCCTCGATCTGGACGACGCGACCGCGACCGGCGTCTCGAACGAGTTCAGCAGGCCGCTCGACATGCTACCGCACGCGACGCGGGTCCCCGTCGCGGACGCGCTGGAAACCGAGACCGGCGAAGCGACGGCCCGCGGGTACTACCGCCCCGACCCGCGGACGGAGTTCGTCGTCGCGGGTCCCGGACCGGACTACTACCGGCTTCGGGTGACGGAGCACGACCGGATGCAGACGACCGGGTACGAGTACGCGGTCGAAATCGACGTCGACGACTCCGCGCTCCCCGGGGGCGGGCCGGTCCGCTCGGTCGCGGAGGTGCCCGCTCACGACCGCGAGTCGCTCCGCGACGCGATCGGGAATCCGGGACTCCTCCACGCGCCGCACTACACGTCGTTCTCGGTCGTGTTCGCGTACGAAGACGCCGACGCGCGAGACCGGTCGGCGTTCGTCCCCGAAGCGGACGCGCGCTATCTGGAGTGGGACGGGGTCCCGATTCGGGTGATCTTCGAGGAGCGGCGGCCCGTCGAGATCGCGAGCGCGACCGTCCGAACCGAACGCGTCGCGACGTCGCCGGACGAGTTCAGGGCACACGTCGGCGAGCGGCGCGGCGTCGTCCTCGACTCTCTCTCGGCCGACCAGCGAGACGTCGTGGACCGGGCCATCGACGGGACGTACGCCGAGTGCGAGCCGTACTCGGAGCCGTTCGGCGCCCTCCGAGACCGGCTCTCGACCGGCGGCGACGAGGCCGCGCCGCTGGTCCGGTACGACGGCGACTGGTACTTCTGTCACCTGTCCTGACCGCGAGTCGGGACGGCTCGGTCGAGTCGTGTGTCGCCGTCGGTCGCGGGGGTGCTCGCGACAGCGACAGCGGGCTCGGGCGGGTTCGAACCTCACTCACTCCGCTCGCTACGCTCGCTCCGTTCCCTGCTTCGAACCGCGCTCTCAGACACGCACGACGCTGTCGCTCACGGACTGTTCGCGACAGCGACAGTGGGCTCGGGCGGGTTCGAACCACGGTCGCTCCCGTTCGCTCGCTACGCTCGCTCACCTCCCGCTCTCTGATTCGAACCACGCCCTCGGACAGTCATAGCGGCGCCGCTCACGTGGTGTTCGCGGCGCCGGTAGTGGGCTCGGGCGGGTTCGAACCGCCGATCTCAGCCTTGTAAAGGCCGCGTCATAACCAGCTAGACCACGAGCCCTCACGGGTTGCAACCCGTCCGGAGCGGAAAACGGTTTCTAATCAACTTCGAGACACGTAAAAACCCACCTCGCGCGCGGCCTCAGTCGGGTGGTTTTGCTGGTTCGAGTCAGGGGGTGACTGCGTAGATGGCGGTCTCCTCCGGGCCGTTCTGTGGTGCGCTCGGTTGTCGCGACGACGCCGAGGTCATCATCGAGAACCGCTACGGGAAGCGCTACGCCTGCGACGAACACGCCGACGACGGCGAGGTGGTCGGCGATGTCTGAGGACGACGACGTGTCCGCCCGTGACGCCCTTGCGATCGCGCAGCGAGCTCTCGCCCGCGTCAACGAGTTCGAGGATCGTATCGACAAGCTCGAGGCGCAGCGTGGTGAGCTCCAGGAAGACCTCACCGCGGTGAAGCTCCGCCTCTCGGAGATCGACGAGGAGCGCCCCTACGACTCGCTGTCGATCAACGAGAAAGTCGGGATGGTTCGTGAGCACGCGTTCCGGAAGGCGACAGACCGGAACGGCCGGGCGAAGCTGGACTACGACGACGTGATGTACGAGGTGTTCGACGGGAAGCCCGGCTCGAAGCACTGCTACAAGCTCATCCGGCTCGCCGCCGGCCTTGAGGCCGACGAGAAGACCGGTGGGACGATCCCCGGTTTCACGGCCCGCAACCCGTCGGGAGGTAACTACCACCTCGCCGTCGACGCTGCCGAGGCCAAGCGCGGCGAGGTCTTTTTCCCGAGAACA
>NZ_NHPG01000030.1:0-43842 GCF_002252965.1 Halorubrum sp. Ea1 | reverse complement strand
AGGCGGTCGACGCGGTCGCGATCGTCGACGCCTTCCACCACCTGCCGGATCAGGACGCCGCTCTCCGGGAGGTCGCGCGGGTGCTCGCGCCGGGCGGCGCGCTCGTGATCCGAGAGTTCGACCCCGCGCACCCGCTGGGACGCGCCCTCGTCGCGGCCGAGCACGCCATCGGGATGGCGTCGCGGTTCCGGACGCCGTCGGACCTCGCGGCCGCGTTCGACGACGTCGGGCTCGACCCCCGGATCGTCGACCGCGGCTTCGGCTACACGGTGGCTGGAGTCAAACGGGGAGAGTGAGAAGGGGTCGGCCGGAGGGCCCGACAAACGAACGCGAACCAGCCGTGCAAGCGAACGCGAACTAGTCGTGCGAGTGGCTGTGCGCGCCGTGGTCGTGGGTCGCGTCTCCGCCGGCCGAGTCGTCGTGGGTGTGGTCCTGTTCGCCGGAGTCCGTCTCGCCGAGCACCTCCGCGCCCTCGCCGTCGATCATGTCCATGTTCTTGAGGTTGTCGCGCTCCTCGAAGTCCTCGACGGCCTCCATCACGTCCTCTTGGGTGATCGTCATCCGGTCCTCCGTGAGCGCGCCGAGGACGGCCTCGCGCAACACCATCCGGAGGTCGGAGCCCGTGAGCCCGCTCGTGCGGTCGGCGACCTCCTCGGGGTCGAAGTCGGCGATCTGCATCTCGCGGGTGACGACTCGCAGGATGTCCGAGCGCATGTCTCGGTCCGGCTTGGGGAAGTTGACGATCTCGTCGAAGCGGCGCCACGCGGCCGCGTCGAGCTGGTCGGGGTGGTTCGTCGCGCCGATGAGGAGGACCTCGTCGCGGACGAGCGACACCTCGTCGATCGACTTGAGCAGGGTGTTGACCGCGCGCTTCAGCGCGGCGTGCTCGTCGGAGCGGCGGGTCTTCGCCACCGAGTCGAACTCGTCGATGAAGAGGATACACGGCGAGAGCCGCTTGGCGACCTCGAACGTCTTCTCGACGTTCTTGGCCGTCTCGCCGAGGTACTGGCTCGTGATCATCGACATTTTCACCTCGACGAGCGGGATGCCGAGCTCGTGCGCGAGCGCCCGCGAGACGGTGGTCTTCCCGGTCCCCGGCGGGCCGACGAACAGCAGCTTCCCGATCTCGCGGAGGCCGATGCTCGCGAGGTACTCGCGGTGCTCGATCGCCTTCACGATCTTCTGGATCTCGCCCTCCTGGTCGCCCGTGAGGACGAGGTCCGCGAGCGTCGTCTCGATCTCCTCGGGGGCCTGAACGCTGACGAGATCGAGCATCTCGCCGTCCTCGTCCTCGTCGAAGTACTCCTCGAGCAGGGCGTCGATCCAGACGCGGTCCGCCTGAATCGGCCGGACGCTGTCGCGCGCCTCCTCGTGAGTCACGGGTGCGTCGAGGTCCTCGGCGAGCTCGAGCGCGGCGACGACGGTCGGGTTCTCGGCGAGTCGATCGTCGCCCGCGTGGTCGCGGTACCACTCCAGCGCCATCGCCGGCTGGGTGAGGGAAATCTCGCCCGAGAACTCGGTGCGTTGGGTGAAGAGGAGGTCCGAGACGGCCTCCCAGGGGTGATCGACGCCCGTGGCGGTGCGAGTGGTCTCGCTGGTCGCTTTGAGCGGCCGCTCGACGCCGCCCGGAGCGTCGTCGGCGGCGTCGTCCGACCAGAACACCTGCCGGAAGCGCGGGGGCAGATCGTTCTCGTCGAGGTCGCGGTTCTCGGTGTAGAGGTGCGTCGTCAGCACGAACTCGACGACGTCGAGCGCCGGGTTACTCATCCGCGCGACGTAGCCGCGGGACGCGGTTAAGCGCGTCGAACCGCGCCCGTCGTCGGGGCGCGTCCCGCCTCGCGGCGAGGGAGGCGACGAACCGCTGCCGACGTATCGAACGCTTATTAGCCCTGGTGATCGACCTAGTTCCCATGAGCTCAGAGGATGCGACCGCCCCTGGTGACCCCTCCGGGGAGGCTGACGCCGACGCGGACCACGAGAACGCGCTTCAGGACGTGATCGCCGTCGACCCCGACGACACCGAGCAGGGGACGGTAAACCGCCTCGACGCACACACGGGCGACGGGATCCGCCACCGCGCGTTCACCTGCCTCGTCTACGACGCCGAGGGCCGGATCCTGCTGGCTCAGCGCGCGCCGACGAAGCGGCTCTGGGACGGCCACTGGGACGGCACCGTCGCCTCTCACCCGGTCGAGGGGCAGACGCAGGAGGACGCGACGGAACAGCGGCTCGATGAGGAGCTGGGGATCACGCCGGACCAGTACGACGACCTCCGCGTGACGGACAAGTTCGAGTACAAGCGCTACTACCCCAACGCGGGCGTCGAGTGGGAGGTCTGCTCGGTGCTGAAGGTCACCCTCGACGACACGTCGCTCGACCCCGACGACGCGGAGATCGGCGGCATGCTGTGGGCCGACTACGAGCACCTCCACGAGAACCCGGCGCTGTACCGTCAGCTCCGGCTCTGCCCGTGGTTCGAGATCGCGATGCGGCGCGACTTCTCCTGAGCGGCCCGCCGGAGTGCTCCCGAGCGGCCCGTCGGTTGCGGCACAAAACGGCGACTTGAAGACGCGCGGACGACTCGACCCGATATGACCGTCGTCGTCGTCATGGCGCAGCCGCCCCGCGAGGGGCTCGTCGCGACCGAGATCGCGGAGTCGACGCCGCTTTCGACCGCAGAGGCCGCCGACCTGTACGAGGCCCTGTTCCGCGACGCCGTCCTCGCGGTCGACCGCTCCGGCGGCGAGCTCCTCGTCAACTACCCGGTCGACGACGACCTCCCCGCCGAGCACCGCACCGACGCCGCCCCCGAGGCGGAGCTGCGCACGCTCGTCGCCGACACCCTCGGCGGCACCGGGGACGCGCGCTTCGAGCGGCAGGTCGGCTCGTCGTTCGGCGCGCGCGCCGGCAACACCGTCACGCATCTGCTCCGCGAGGAGAACGCCGACTCCGTCGCCGTCGTCACCCCGCAGGCGCCGCTGCTCTCGCGCACCGTCATCGACTCGGCCGCGATGAAGCTCAGGACGAACGAGGTCGTGCTCGGCCCCTCCACCCGCGGGCGCACCTACTACGCCGGCTTCACCGCGCCCATCGACTTCGACGGCGCGTTCGAGGCGCCGAGCCTCCCGACGCTGGCGGCGCGCGGCCGCGACGCCGACCGCGACGTCGAGTTCCTGGAGTCGTCGCCGTCGATGGTCGACGGCGACGACCTCCTCGACGCCGTCCCGCTGCTGCGCGCGCGGTTCGCCGCCGAACGCGTCGTCCCGGACTACACCGCCGCGTTCGTCCACGAACACGGGCTGGACGTGGTCGTCGAGGACGGTGCGGAGCGAGTCGTGCGAGACTGAGGGATTCGGCGGCGGACGCGACCGATAACGCTCACAGATTTTATCGGTCGCGTTAAGTTTTATTTGATTGTCAAGATTGCGCTGTCAGCGAGAGCGCTCCTCCGGCGGGCGGTGTGGGGTCGCAACCGCGATCGGATACGCGCGACGTGGCGGATCCTGTTCGGGTTCGGCGTCGTCCTCGGCGTGCTGCTCGGCGGCAGACGTCTCCTCGGACGGGTCGATTTTCCGGACGTACTGGTGAACGGACCGGTGGCGCTGCTCGTCTGTGTCGCCGTGGGAGCGTACGCGCTGGCCGCGTCGCTGATTCCCGGCGAGCGTCCGATCCGCGAATACGGATTCTCGTTCGACCGCCGATGGGCGCTCGACGCCCTCGCGGCGGTCGTCGCCGGATGCGTCTTTCAGGCGCTGGTCACGGGTATGCTGCTCGCCTCCGGCTCCGGGCGCGTGGTGGAGACGTTCGCTCCCGGCGCGGCGAGCGGCGGCGGCCCCGTCGCGGTCGCGATCGCGGTCGCGGCGACGGCGGTCGCGTTCGCCGCCATCGGGCTCTGGGAAGAGCCGCTGTTCAGAGGCGTGTTCATCGTGAACGCGAGCGAGGGGCTGGCGGCGCGCGGGCTGGAACCCCGGCGAGCGGTCTGGGCCGCGGTCGGCGCCAGCGCCCTCGCGTTCGGTCCCGCGCACGCGCTCGTGGCGGCACAGGGAGCGAGCCCGCTGTTCGCCGCCGTACAGGCGACCGCGGCGGCGGTGTACTTCGCGGTCGCCTACGTCTTCACGGGGAGCCTGGCGTTCCCCGTCGGACTGCACTTCGCCACGAACGTGTGGGTCGTGTCGGTGTTCGGGCAGGCCGGAAGCGGATTCCCGGCGCTCGTCCGGCTCGAACGGAGCGTCGGCGCGGGGCCGATCGACCTGTTGTCGCTGGTGATCCCGTCGCTCGTGCTGCTCGGACTGATCGTCGCGTGGGTTCTCGCGACGCGGGGACAGGTGTCGACGGACGAGTCGCTGCGGGACGCGATCGAGCGCCGCCGCGGATCTGCCGCCGCCGAGTAGCCGGCCGTTGATCGCTCTGGCGGCGAGCCCCTCGTCAAATACCCGGTCGACGGCAAGCTCCTCAACGCCGGACGGTGCCCCGGAGAGGTCCGGGCCCTCAGTTGAACTTTCCCGCCGACTTGAGCGTCTCGTAGTGCTGCATGTCTCGCTGTCCGAACACCTCCACCGGGTGGCCGCCCGCGATCGCCCCCTTGGGGACGTCGTCGGTCACGACCGACCCTGCCTGAACGATCGCTCCCTCGCCGACGGTGACCCCCGGGAGCAGCGTGACGTCGATCCCGAGCCAGGCACAGTCCTCGATCGTCACCGGTTTCACCGTGAAGGAGTCGTCGTACGGAATCGCGTCGCCCCGGTCGTAGTTGTGGTTCTCGGTGAGTATCTCGCAGTCCGTGCCGGCGTGCACGTAGTCACCGATCGTGACCGTTCCCGGCCCACGGACGTTCAGCCCGTGAAGGTGGACGTTCTCCCCGAGCACCGTGTTGCTGTTGAGGTTGATTTTCCCGTTGACGTAGAGGCCCGGACCGACGGTCTGGGCGGTTTTGCGTGCCTTGGTCTTGTAGTACATTCGTTCCGCGTAATCGTGGTACAGGGATTGTACCGATTTGAAGATGGTGACGGTGGAGACGGTCGCGCGCGAGAGGAGGGATTTCAACGCGTCGGACCGTCCCGCGATTCGAACGGCCGTATCCAGAACACGCGACATGATGCTAACCTTGCGGGCTTCCTTTAACCATTTTTTTCACATATTCCGACCTGTTCAGAGTGGACCCGCTCGTGGCTCAGGAGAAAGTCTTGCTGGTGACTCTCGTGGGCTCCCAGCTGGCGTTCGTTGAGGGAATCGCGCGACGCGGCGGTCATCAGAACGATACCTTGAACTTTGTCTGGCTTATTCATCCGTATACCCCTATGACGGTGGAATTCGGCTGTTCTGGCACGGTTCAATCGTGCGTGGAATGGCTGGATTCTCATCGGTCGTATCAGCTCTCGAAGCCAGAAAGCCGCAATACCACAGGGGTATAGACCCAAACATGGTGGTGGGATGGCAGAGTGGCCCATTGCGCCGGTCTTGAAAACCGGTAGCCTCACGGCTTCCTGGGTTCGAATCCCAGTCCCACCGTAAACGCGCAGCGCAGCTCGCGCTGCGCGCGTGTCGTGCAGAGGATTCGAAGCCTGCGAGTCGCAGCGTCCGAGTGAAACGAGGGCGACCGTCTCGCATCGGTTCAAATCCCAGTCCCACCGTAACGCGTCCGGCGCAGTTTGCATCGGACGCGGTTCGTGCTGGATTTGAATCAGAGAGCGACCGGTGGGGAGCGACCGTGGTTCGAACCCCAGTCCCATCGTAACGCGTCCGTCGCACGCCGCGTCGCGCGATTTTGCGCCAGTCCGCAGCACCGAGAAACCTATTTTAGTTACGTTCGGCCGAGGGCAGACGGGACCGTCCGACGCCCCACGCCGTCGCCGTTTCGGCCTGAACCGCAAGCCTACGGTTCTCGATCCGGGCCACCCGATAACACCCGCGTCCAGTGTCGTGTGGTATCATGGACCGCATTATCTTTAACAGGTTTCCGGCACATGTTCAGGCTAGGTGATACAACGATGAGCTACGAACTCGATCCGCTTCCGTACGATTACGACGCGCTTGAACCGCACATCTCCGAGCAGGTGCTCAACTGGCACCACGACACCCATCACCAGGGGTACGTGAACGGCTGGAACGCAGCCGAGGAGACGCTCGAAGGCAACCGCGAGGAGCACGACTTCTCCTCGTCGGCCGGCGCGATTCGGAACGTGACCCACAACTCGTCGGGCCACATCCTCCACGACCTGTTCTGGCAGAACATGTCGCCCGAGGGCGGCGACGAGCCCTCCGGTGACCTGGCAGACCGGATCGAGGAGGACTTCGGCTCATACGAGGCGTGGAAGGGCGAGTTCGAGGCGGCCGCCGGCGACGCGTCCGGCTGGGCGCTCCTGGTGTACGACACGTTCTCGAACCAGCTCCGCAACGTCGTGGTCGACAAGCACGACCAGGGCGCGGTCTGGGGCGGTCACCCGGTCCTCGCGCTGGACGTCTGGGAGCACTCCTACTACCACGACTACGGCCCGGCCCGCGGCGAGTTCGTCGACAACTTCTTCGAGGTCGTCGACTGGTCCGAGCCCGCGGCCCGCTACGAGCAGGCCGTCGAGCTCTTCGAGTAACGGTCCACGCCGGACGCGCTCCGAGACGCGCGTCGAATCCCGACGTTTTTTTCGACCCGCTGCGCGCCGAGAGCCGCGAGGCCGCGCCTCCCACGGTCCGCGACCGCCCGAACGCGAGCCGCGGGACTCCGAACGCACCGCCGGTCGCCGTATCGGCAGCGTTTACGGAGTCGCCGCCGTACCGCCGGCCATGCCCGAGCCGAAGTCGACGTTCGACGCGACCTACCCGTGCGAGTTCTACGAGCCGGCGGAGCTGTTCGAGCCGGACCTGATGTACACCGTCCCCGAGATCGCCCGGCTCCTGCAGGGGTTGGAGCCGGACGCGCAGGTCGACGCCGACACCGAGGCGGTGCTGATCGACTGGGCGATCCCGTGGGTGATGAGCCACGCCGAGGACATGGTCATCGCGGAGCCGCTGTCGGAGGACGGCCCCGGCTACTACGGGGTCGCCGAGCACGCCGTCGACGAGGGCGACGCGAACGGCGAGGCGGCCGCCGGCGCCGACGCGGGCGACGGGGACGCGTGAGCGGGGACCGACCCCCCGACGCGCCGGTCCTGCTCGTCGCGGGCGGCGCCCGCGTCGACGCCGGCAAGACGACGTTCTCGACGGGCCTGGCGGCGAGCCTCGCCGAGCGACGCGGCGACGCGGTCGGCGTCAAGCCCCGCGCCGGCAACGACCACTGGTTCGACCACGACGACTACCGGATCGCGACCGACGGCGGACGGCTCTACGGGAAGGACGCGCGGCGGCTCGCGGCCGCGAGCACGCGACCGCTCGCCGCGGTCGGCGGACGGCGTCGCCCCGAGGCGGTCGCGCCCGAGTCGATCAACCCCGTCCACCGGCTCTGGCGGCCGACCCCCGGGCGGACCGGGATGCTCGGCGACGCGGACCGCACGTTCCTCTGCGACCGCGTCACCGGGGCGGACGGCACCCGGTTCGTCGTCAACGGCGCCGCCGAGGCGGCGGGACTCCTCCCGGAGGGGCTCGCGGACCGGCTCCCGATCGCGGACGCGACCCGCGTGGACGACGTCGCGGGGTTCAACGACGTGATGGCCGCCGACTACCTCCCGGCGTTCGACCGGCTCGCGGAGCGGATCGCGGCGACGGCGGTCCCCGTCGTCGTCGAGTCGTACGCGGACGTCGCCGGCCCGCTCCCGCGAGACGGACCCGTGACGCCCGACGCGGTCGCCGTCGTCGACCCCGGCCGGGCGCGGATCTACGCGGGCGACCGGTACGCGAGGGCCCGCGCGGTCGCCTCCGGGAGCCCCCGCGAGGGGACGATGGAGGAGCACACCGGGACCGTGACCGACATGATCGAACCGCTGACGACGGTCGCCCTGCCGGCGCTCGGCGGCGACGAACGGGGGGATCCGAAACGGGTCGCGGAGCGCTACGGGACCGCGTACGAGGCGCTGTTCGAGGCGGTCTGACTGTTCTGGGGACGGGCGGGAGACGCGTCTCCGCGGCTATTTAAAAGGCGGCGGTAGTCAGCAAATTCGAGGTGGCGCCCTCGACCTCTAGGAGCGAACGTAGTGAGGAGTAGGTCGGGGACGTAGAACACTCTTTGAAGTATGGACGTGCGTCGAACCGCCGAACAATACCTGTACTGCGCGAACCGAACTGCCGACTACTGTTGGTCCGACACCTCGTACACCGAATGCAAGACCAACAAGCGACAGGTCCGCGACGCACTCTACACTGCACTCCGAGAGGAAACGGATTTAGGCGTTCCGCTTCGTGTAGTGCTCGATCGCGGACTCGATCGAGGAGAGGTCGGCGTTTACCCGCGAGTCGGCGACGCGCATGAATCCGGGGGTGTAGGAGGCGGAGTAGTCGAAGATGGCGTTGACGGCGCGCTTCGGCGCGGAGACGGCCGCGAAGTCGGTGACCGTGTACACGCGGGTCGTCGGGAACGCGGTCCAGAAGGTGCTGGAGACCCAGCGGTCCTCGTCCTCGAACGTCGTCCCGATGCGACCGGTCGCGAGGTACTCGCCGTCGTGGTAGAACAGCAGGAGGTCGCCGTCGGCCATCCGCTCGAAGGTAGAGCCGTTGCCGCTCTCGTCGTCGACCGCCCACAGGCGGGCCTCGTCGAGGTCCGCGAGGGGTTCCGGACGGTCGTCGTACTCGGTGAGATCGACCGCGGAACGGACCGTTCGGTCGAAGTTCTCCGGGTCTATCGGGACCAGGAAGACGTTCGCGCTCATTGCCTGCACTTTCGCCGGGAGGGTTTTAAACCCGTTCGTTGCCGCGCCGGCCTCGGGAACGGAGTAACGGCGAGCGTCTCCCGGCGGGCGAGGGCTCAGTCGTCGCCGTACTCCCGGTAGATCCGGTCCATCCGCGCGGCCATCACGAAGTCGGACTCGTGGAGCCCGCCGATGTCGTGGCTCCACATCTCGACGCCCACCTCGCCCCACGAGAGGTGCAGATCCGGGTGGTGCCACTCCTCCTCCGCGAGTTCGCCGACGTCGTTCGTGAACGCCAGCGCGGTCGCGAAGTCCTCGAAGTCGTACGTCGCCTCCAGGTGGTGGTCGTCGACGACCTCCCACGCGTCTCCGAGCTCGGCGAAGTACTCGTCGTACTCGTCGTCGGTCAGCGGCTCGTCTCCCTCTCCCGACGGTTCGACCGGCTCGTCCGCGAGCGATGATGGCATGTGACACTATTGGACGACGAGCGGTTTGTACCTTCCGCGGCGGACGGGGCCCAGTGGTCTCCGCCCGTGGTCGTCTCGCTTGCGGTCGATTCCCCCGCGTTCGTCTCGCTCGCGGTCGGCTCCAGCGTGATTCGCTCCGGGCGCACTCGCTTCACCCGCGTTCGACCGGCCCCGCTCACGCGATCTTCATCATCCGCGTCTCGAACTTCCCGACGCGGACGCGGACCCAGCCGGCGAGCTCGTCGTCGAGATCGGGGTCATCGGTGTCGACGCGCAGGGCGCGGACCTCGTCGAGCTTCGCCCGCGAGGCGACGATCCGCAGGTCGCAGCGCCGGATCACGGCCGGCGACAGCTGCGGGTTCCCGCGGCCGAAGACGAACCCCTGCCCGCCGATCGGCGAGACGACGATCACGTTCTCCTCGCCGAGCGCGTCGAGGATCTCCCGTTCGGTCCCGTCCCGGACCACCACCTCGCCGTCGCGCCACACGTCGACGCCGATCGGGGACGGGTCGAACCCCAGCTCCGCCTTGATCGCGCCGACGGTCGACCCCGGCCCGAGCACGAAGGTGACGCCCTCGCCGTCGCGCTCCCGGATGTCGTCGGCGACGCCCTCGGCGAGCGACTCCACGGTCCCGCTGGCGGTCTGTTTCGAGGACTGGAGGTCGTCGGCGACGGGGACCCGAGCGACCGCGCGGAGCTCCGGGTGGACCTCACCCTCGCGGTAGGCGTCCTCGTCGATGTCCATCACCTCGCGGCGCTCGGTGCGCGAGAACGCCGCCGCGACCTCGGCCGCGTCCTCCGGCGAGACGGCGAAGACGGAGGAGTACACCTTCACCCCGGCGGGGACGCCGAGCATGGGGACCTCGCTGCTCCCCGCCTCCAGCGCCGCCGCCACGTCGGCCGCGGTGCCGTCGCCGCCGACGAACAGGACGAGGTCGACCGGGTCGTCGCCCTCGCCGTCGGCGGTGCCGCCCTCAGCGAACGCCTCGACCACGCGCGCGGTGTGCGCGGCGGTCGTCTCCGTGGGGCCCGGCGGGTCCCCCTCCCCGGCCCGGTCCTCGTCGAACGGGTCGACGACGCGGACCGGGTCGAAGCCGGTCTCCCTGACCAGTCGCTCGCCCATCGGGTCGGCCGCGGTCGAGACCGTCGCCTCCGGCGCGACGGCCGCGAGCCGCTCTAGCGCCCGCCGCGCGCGGTCGGGGGCCCGGGGCTCGGCGCCGCGAGCGACCGCCTCGGCGACCTTCCCGTCGGTGCCCTTGAGACCGACTCGGCCGCCCATCCCGGCCACCGGGTTCATCACGAAGCCGACGTGCATGGTCTGACCTACGGCGGCGGAAACTTAAGCGGGCGCGTCTCGCCCGCCGCGTCCGTCCGGCGTCCGCGGGCCGCGAGCGTTTCCGGGCGCCGCGGAGTCCGGAAGTTCAATACTTAAGACGCCCCCGGAGCAACCGCCACGCATGCTCCTCGAAGCCGCCGTGACCGAGCCGCTCCCGATCGACGCGACCGCGACCGCCGTGCTCCTCGCGAGCCTCGGCGTCACCGCCGTGTGGCTCGCGTACCTGTACCGCTAGCCGTCCGGTAGCCGTCCCGCCGCGTCGACCGCCTCTCTTCTCCTCTCCGCGCCGCGCCCCGCTCACCGCGTCTCGACCAGCGTCGACCGCTCTCGCACCCATTCGGCGGCGCGTTCGGCCTCGGCCGCGTCCGTCGCCGTGATCTTCACGCGGACGCTCTCGCCGGGGTACGAGCCGACGCTCACGTCGAACTCCTCTTGCAGTTCCGTGAAGCGCTCGAGCAGGGCGCTCTCCGGCTCGTCGACGTCGACCGTGACGGTGTGCGTCGGCGTCCCCTCGAACTCGTCGGCGACCGACTCGAACATCGCCTTCATCTCGGTCGGGACCCCTGGGAGGACGTACACCGACTCGACGACGGCGCCCGGCGCGACGCCGGTCTCGTTGGCGAGCGGCCGGCAGTCGGCCGGCAGGTGCGTCGTCTCCGCGGCGAGGTCGTCGGCGCTGTACCCGCGTTCGGCGAGCCACGACGCGGCCTCATCGTTCCGTTCGAGCCCGCGGCCGAAGGCGGCCGCGACCCCGTCCATCGTCACGTCGTCGTGCGTCGGGCCGAGCCCGCCGGTGACGATCACCGCGTCGTACTCGGCGTGGTACTCGTTGACGACCCGCGCGATCTCGCCGACCTCGTCGGGGACGACGGTCACCCGGCGGACGACGACCCCGCGCTCGTCGAGCCGGTCGCAGAGCCACGTCGCGTTCGTGTTCTCGGTGTCACCGACGAGGAGTTCGTCCCCGACGGTGACGACGGCGGCGTTCATACCCCTGCCAAGGCGGCGCGCACTCAAAAGCACCCGAGTTCGGCGCGCGGTCCTCAGCGACCCGGGGAGCGGCCGGCGACCGGCTACTCCTCGTCGTCGTACACGCCGAGCCCCAGATCCCGGCGCTGCTCTTTGAGCGCCTCCAGCTGGCGCCGGAAGTAGGCGACGCCGACGACGGCCGCGACGAGCGCGACCGCGAGGATCACGCCGAAGACGAGCAGGTCGGTCTCGCGGTACGACTGGACCACGACCGACCCGCCTTCCACCGACTCCCAGGTGATCCGGTCGCGGCCGTCGACCGTCTCGATCTCGTGGTCCCGCGGGGCGACGTGTCCCACGACCGGGAAGTCCGTGCTGAACCCGGGCGGGAGCGTCACCGCGTACGACCCGTCGACGTACGCCAGCGTGGTGAACCGGCGGGGCGAGCCGGCCGCCGAGAAGGCGACCTGTCCCTCGCCCGTCCCCTCGGGGAAGCGGACCCACGTCTCGTCGGGCGTCCGGTCGACCTCGCCGCCGCGGGCCCGGAACTCGCTGCCGTTCAGCACCTCGCCGTCGGCGGTGCGGTACCGGAACGCCTCGAACTCCAGCGGCTGGTCGCCGGCGTACGGCGTCTGCCTGTACAGCCGGAGCTCCTCGACGTCGGAGACGTCGTACACGACGGTGTACTGGCTCCCGGTCGAGAGGTTGAACGCGGCGTCGCGGTCGGTGTCGAACTCGTACTCGGTCGGCGGCTCCGCGTCGAGCGTCTCGTTCGCGATCTCGCCGCCGTCGTTGACGTAGGTGAGACAGCCGGCGCTGACGGCGAGCAGCGCGACGACGGCGACCGCGAGGGCGAATCGTCGGTTCACGGGTTCAGACGACGCAGCGCATCTCCGCCGGGAGGTACGAGCCGATCGCGGCGAGCAGCCCCGGCGGGTCGGTGTTCTCGGTGCAGACGATGCTCTGTTCTAAGAGCCCGAGCCGCTCCACGGTGACGATGTCCTGTGCGTGGCCCGCGCGGTTCACCGTCGCGCGCACCTCGCCGCGTGTCGCCGAGTTGACGTTGACCCGGCCGTTCCCGCGCTGCCAGTCGTAGAGGCGGTCGCGCTCGTCGTCGGCGAGGCGGCTCGGCTCGGCGTCCGGGTCGCCGACGTCGCCGCCGTAGACGAACCGGACCGAGAGGTGCTGGACGAGCCCGAATCGCTCGACGACCTGCGCCGGCGACCCCCGTCCGAGCCCGATCTCGTCGGCGGGGACCCGGACGTCGACGCCCGCGTCGAGGACGAACCCGTCGTCGTCCCACGACTCGAGGGTGCCGACGTACTCCTCGCCGGCGGTCAGGCCGCCGTCGTGGGCGACGATCTCGCCCCACGTCTCCGCGAGCACGTTCCGGGCGACCTCGGCGTCCTCGCCGGTCACGTCCACCTGCACGAAGCCGTCGTCGCGGACGCCGACCTGCCAGTCGACGCTCAGTTCGCCGACGTCGTTGGCGACGAGCGATCCCATCCCGTCGAGCGCGCGGTCGCGGGCGTCCCCGTCGACGTAGCACTTTGTTGCGAGGACGACCATCAGCCCGTCACGTCCACGTTGAGCTCGTCACGGAGCTCATCGACGCGCCGGTCCATCGCCTCGCGGAGCCGGTCGTTTTCCATCGCTTCGAGCGGCGAGCCGCACTCGGGACACTCGAAGCCGAAGTCCATCGCCTCGCCGAACTCGAAGCGGATAGAACACACCTCACAGAGGTAGAACTCGTGGGTGCGCTCGTACTCCTCGCGCTCTTCGAGGGCCTCGAGGAGACGGTACATCTCCTCTTCGAGGTTCTCCGGGATGTTGTCGTAGTGGAACGTCCAGAGGTACGTGAGCCACCCCGAGTCCTCGTCGCGCACCCGGCGGTACGTCGCGAGGTCGTTCTCGTACAGGATGAACAGCGCGCGTCGGACGTCGTTGAGCTCCAACCCGAGCTCCTCCGCCAGCTCCTCGTCGGTGACCTCGCCGTCGGGCGGCGCGGCCGCGACCGGCATCCCCGTCGGCCCCACCAGCTCGTGGAGGTACTTCTGGATGACGGGGTCGTTCAGTAGATCCTCAAAAGCCATTACCCGAAATTGGTGGTGGAATCGGGTTAAAAGCTCCGAAATGGCCACCGTCGTCGGGCGTCGGCACGCCCTGGGATCCGACCGCCGACGGCCCAGACGACCGCCCTCGTGAGACCGACCGCCGACGGCCCGGATGACCGCCCTCGTGAGACCGACCGCCGACGGCCCGGATGACCGCCCTCGTGAGACCGACCGCCGCGGGCTCCGGCAAAGCTTTACCCCGCCCGTCGCACCACTCGTTCGTAATGAGCGAGTCCGACGGACGGAGCGGACGAACGCGCGTCAGGCGAGCCACCGGAGCGTTCGCGCTCGCGACGGTCCCCGCGCTGCTCGCCGCGGCGCCGCTTCTCCTCCTCGCCGTCGCTCTCGGCCCCGCCGGCCTCGGCGTCGTCGGCCCGGCCGCGCTCGGCGGGGTCCCGCCGGTCGCCGCCGCCGCGCTCGCCGCGGTCGTCCTCGGCCTCGGGGGGTCGGCGCTCGTGGGCCCGGTGCTCGTCGACCGGCGGATCGCGCGCCTCCCTGAGGCCGAGCTCGACGACCGGCCGGCCGAATTCGTCGCCGACCGCGTCGCGACACTCGCCGGGGAGGTCGGCGTCGACGTCCCGGCGGTGACGGTCGTCCGCGCCGACGCCGCCAACGTCGCCGTCGCGGACGGTCACCGGGGCGCGCGGCTCGTCGTCTCGACGCGGCTGCTCTCCCTCCCGGCGGCCGACCGAGACGCCGCGCTCCGCCACGCGCTCGTGCGGCTTCGGACCCGCGAGGCGGCGGTCACCACGGCCCTGCTGCCGGCGCTGGCGCTCGTCGAGACGGTGGCGCTGCTGGCGACGCTGCTCGTCGGCCGCCGCGCCGACCGGACCGCGGCGGACCGGCGCGTCAACCGGATCCACGGGTACGAGCCCGAGGGGAACCGGATCCCGCCGCGGGCGTACACCGTCGCCGGCGCCCTGCTGTGGCTGCTCCTGCTGCCGGCGTGGGCGCCCGCGGCCCTCGGCGACCGGCTCTACGTCGGCGGCGGCCGCCGGGACGCCGACGCCGCGGTGGCGCGGCTCGGGAGCGCCGAGCGCGACGGGCTCGGGAACGCGGTCGCGTTCGCGGGCGAGGCGGCGGGCGCCGCCGACTGGCCGCCCCTGCTCGACCGGCTGTCGCTCGCCTCGATGGCGGACGCCGAGACGGGCCGCGTGCGGGGGACGAGCCGACAGGAGGCGCGCCTCCGGCTCGCGCTGCTGCGGTCGAAGCGGTCGCTGTGACGGGCGCCGACCGATCCGGGCCGTCGCGGCCGAGGCCGGCTCAGGGGTGCGCGGGCACGGCCAGCCGGAGCGTGGTCCCCTCGCTCGACGTGTCGACCGAGAACTCCCCGCCGGCCTTGGCCACGACCCAGTAGATCAGCCAGATCCCCAGCCGGTCCGCGTGGTTCAGCGACGTCTCGCCGAGTTCGAGCACGCGCGTCTCGTGGTCCGGGATGCCCGGACCGTCGTCCGCGATCTCGATCGCGAGCCACTCCCCCGACTCCCACTCGACGTCGACTTCGACCGACGGGCTCCGACCGTCGTTGTGCTTGACGGCGTTCTCCATTCCCTCCTCGATCGCCGTCACCAGTCCGGAGACCGTCGTTTCGAGCGGGTCGTCGGGCGGCAGCGAGAGGGTCACCGACGCCTCGGGATACCTGTCTCGAACCCTCGATCGCACCTCGATCAGGCGATCGCGGAGCGCGACGGCGGTCCCGGCCGTCGAGGGCCCCGAGAGCGTCCGGTCGAGCTTCTGGACCGCGGTGGCGAGCCCCATCAGGTCGTCCGTCGTCTCGTCGATCACCTCCAGCGAACCGAGCGCCTCGTCGTCGTCGACGGCCTGCCGCAGCAGTTCCGTGTACCCCGAGATGAGGTTCATCTTGTTCCGGAGGTTGTGGCTGAGCACGCGGTTCATCACCTCCATCCGGCGCTCCCGGATCTTCCGGTCGGTGATGTCCGTCTGAAACCCGACGTAGTGGGTGACCGTCCCCGCCTCGTCGCGGATGGGAGCGACCGTGAGTCGGTTCCAGAACTTCTGGCCGTTGCGGCGGTAGTTCAGGACGTCGACCCCGACCGGCCGCTCCTCGTCGATCGCCTCTCGGATCGCCGCGGTCGTCTCCGGGTCGGTGTCCTCGCCCTGAAGGAACCGGCAGTCCGCGCCGAACACCTCGGTGCCGTAGCCGGTGAGCGCCTCGAACTCGTCGTTCGTGTACACGAGCGGGTTGTCCCCGTCGCCGCTCTCGTCGACGTCGGCGATCGTGATCCCGACCGGCGCCTCGTCCATCGCGCGCTCCTTCAGTCGGAGGTCCTCGACGGTCTCTTCGAGCTTCCGCTCCCGGGCCGCGAGCCGGAGCGAGGTGCGACGCCGCTCGACGAGGTTGCCGACCCGGATGCGGAGGGCCCGCTTCCGAACCGGCAGCCGGATGACGTCGTCGACGTAGTCCCACGTCTTCTCAGCCGGGGCGCCCGCGCCGTCGCTCACGAGGAGGACGAACGGGAGGAAGACGGGAGCGGCCAGCTCTCGCCGCCGCTGGATCGACCCGGCGACGCGGTTGAACTCGCGGGCGTCGAAGACGCAGCAGTCGAACGTCGAGTCGAGCGACTCCACGTCGGTCGTCGCGTCGGTCCGGAACCGATCGCTCAGGGCCTCGGACACCAGCTCTCGGTCGCGTCCCGGCCGCATGAAAAGCAGTACTCGCGGGTCCCGGTCGGACTCAGGCGCGCCTCCGTTCGGGGCGTCGTCGGTCCGGTCCGCGGGTCCGCTGTCGGCGGCCTCCTCGGCGGGCTTGTCGACGCCGCCGCCTCGGGAGGGCGCACCGTCGGCGAGCCCCTCTGGACCCGTGTCCATCTCTCGTGGACGGTGAGTACACGGCCACAAAGAGTTACCCATTCATTAACTACCCCGCGTGCGGAGGGATCGGTATGTCCGAGTCACTGCCCGAGCGCGTGTCGACCGGCATCCCGGGCCTCGACGAGATCCTGTCCGGGGGACTGATCCCGGATCGAAGCTACATGATACGGGGTCAGGCGGGCAGCGGGAAGACGATCCTCAGCCTTCACTTCCTCCAGCGGGGCGTCGACGAGGGAGAGACGTCGCTGTTCATCAACTTGGAGGAGGACATCCGCGACCTCGAGTCGAACGCGGCGGCCCTCGGCTTCGACACGGACGCGATCGAGTTCCTCGACCTGAGCCCGGGCGCCGACGTGTTCACCGAGGAGCAGTCGTACGAGGTGTTCGCGCCGTCGGAGGTCGAGAGCGAGCCGCTCACCGAGCAGATCGTGGACGGCGTCACCGCGGTCGACCCCGACCGCGTCGTCGTCGACCCGTTGACCCAGCTCCGGTTTCTGCTGTCGGACGACTACCAGTTCCGCAAGCAGGTAGTCGGGTTCATGCGGTTCCTGAAGGACCAGGGCGCGACCGTGGCGTTCACGGTCCAGAACACCGCCTCGCTGCCGACCGACGACCTGGAGTTCATCACGGACGGGACGATCCGTCTGGGCACGGAGGAGTACGGGAAGACGGTCGAGGTGCCGAAGTTCCGCGGGTCGTCGACGCTGAGCGGCGACCACGCCTACCGGGTGACCGACCACGGCATCGAGGTGTACCCGGCGCTGCAGCCCGGGAAGCACGACGGCGAGTTCGCCTTCGAGCAGATCTCCTCGGGGATCGAGGGGGTCGACGAGCTGCTCCACGGCGGGCTCGAACGCGGCACGGTCAGCATCGTCAGCGGGCCGACCGGGGTCGGGAAGACGACGCTGAGCACGCAGTTCATGAAGGAGGCCGCCGAGCGCGGCGAGCGCTCGGTCATCTACCTGTTCGAGGAGAACCGCGAGACGTTCCTCACGCGCTCCCGCGCCGTCGACATCCCGGCCGACGAGATGATCGAGCGGGGGACGCTCCAGGTGAACGAGGTGGAGGCCCTCGAACGGTCGCCACAGGAGTTCGCCCGGATGGTCCGCGAGGAGGTCGAGGAGCGTGGGGCGGACATCGTGATGGTCGACGGCATCGCGGGGTACCGGCTCACGCTCCGCGGCGAGGAGGGGATGATGCTCCAGCAGATGCACGCGCTGGGGCGGTACCTCAAGAACATGGGCGCGACCGCCATCTTCATCGACGAGACGCGCAACATCACCGGTCAGTTCCAGGCGACCGTCGAGAACATCAGCTACCTCGCGGACAACATCGTCTTCCTCCGGCACTTGGAGGTCCAAGGCGAGATGCGGAAGGCCATCGGCGTCCTGAAGAAGCGGACGAGCGACTTCGAGCGGACGATCCGCGAGTTCCGGATCACAGAGGATGGCGTCTCGGTCGGCGAGCCGATGACGGGGCTCCGCGGCATCCTGAGCGGGACGCCGGAGGTCGTCGACGACGCGTCGGAGTTGGCGGGCATCGACGAGGAGTGATCCCGCCCCGGTAGGAGCGCGACGAGAGCCCCGAGTCAGTCCGGCCCGTCGTCGCCCTCGTCAGCGTCGACGACCGTCTTCCCGGTCGGTTCCGGGATCACCTTCCGATCTGCGTCGTCCCACTCGCGGTCCAGCTCGGTGCCCTCGAACAGCCGGTCTAAGAACACTGCGAGCCCGGCGACCTCGGAATGCGGTTGGTTCGTCACGCCCACGTTGAAGTCGGCGCGCTCGTACAGCGCCCACGGCACCTTCTCGCCGCCGACGACGACGAGGAGGTCGCGAGGCGTCGTCGGGCTCTCGGCCGCGTCCGGGAGCCCGGCCGCCTCCCGGATCTCCTCTTCGACGTCCTGCACGCGCTCGCCGTACATCGTGAGGTGGACGACGACGCCCTCCCAGCCTCGAACGATCGCCTTCTGGTCCCCGCGGAGCTCGACCGCGAAGGGGCCGCCGAACCGGTCGGTGATGTCCCGCACCGTCTCCGCGGACTGGCCGGCGTTGTCGGGGAAGACCACGCGGTCCGCGCCGAGCGCCCGGGCCGTGAGCCCGACGTGCGTCGTCATGCGGTCGTCGCGTCCGGGCCGGTGGCCGTAGCGGAGGACGGCGACCTCGCGCGCCTCGTGCATGAACGGCGATGCGCCCGCGACGGGTGTGGTCCTTTCGATGCGGTCGCGGCGGTCGGACCGGTCCGAGTCGCCGCCGGAGGGGACCGCGCAGTCGTCCGGGAACATAGCACAGTCATGGATCGTTTATCCGGTCGAACCCGGGAGGTGACCACGTAAGTGAAAGATTCATTGGGGAGGCGGTCGCCGAGTGTGGTATGACGAGCGTCAAGGAGTTCCGCGTCGACGAGCCCGCGACCGCCGACTCGCTCGGGCGGGGTCGGTTCGTCTTCACGGACGCGTACTCGGTGTTCGACTGGGGCCAGATGCCCGACGCGATCCCGCGGAAGGGCGCGAGCCTCTGCGCGATGGGCGCGTTCAACTTCGAGCTGCTGGAGGCCGAGGGCCTCCCGACTCACTACCGCGGGGTCGCGGACGCCGAGACGGGCGAGACCGTCGCCCTCGCCGACGCGACCGCCCCGCCGACGGAGATGGCGATCGACCTGACGCAGGTCCCCGACCTGCCGTACGAAGGGCCCGAGGCCGGCTACGACTACGACGCCTTCCGCGCCGCGGGCGGCGGGAACTACCTCGTCCCGCTGGAGGTCGTCTTCCGGAACCGCGTCCCGATCGGCTCCAGCCTGCGACGGCGCGCCGACCCCGCCGACTTCGGCCTCGACGCGGACCCCGATATCGCCGCCGACGAGTGGCCCGACGAGCCGGTCGACCTGCCGGAGCCGGTCGTGGAGTTCTCCACGAAGTACGAGGAGCAGGACCGCTACCTGAGCCGCGCCGAGGCCGACCGGATCGCGGGCGCCGCCGATGTCGACGCCCTCGAGTCGCTCGCGCTCGACGTGAACCGCGTCGTCACCGAGCGCGCCGACGCCGTCGGCTTCGCCCACGAGGACGGGAAGATCGAGTGCCTGTACGCCGACGGCGAGCTCCGCGTCGCCGACGTGGTCGGCACGTTCGACGAGAACCGCTTCTCGTACGGGGGCCGCGGGGTCTCGAAGGAGGTCGTCCGGCAGTGGTACCGGGCGAACGACCCGGAGTGGGTCGAGGCCGTGAAGGAGGCGAAGGCGGCGGTCGCGGGCCGCGAGATCGACGACTGGCGCGAGCTCTGCGAGCGCGACCCCGAACCCCTCCCCTCGGCCGTCGTCGACGCGGTCTCCGAGCTGTACGCGGCCGGGACGAACGCCTACACCGACCGGGAGTGGTTCGACGTCCCGGACATCGAGGCCGCGCTCGACGCGGTCGATGGGCTGTAGGGAGAACTGGACGGTCGACCCCCGGGAACCGCCGACGAAATCCTCACGATCGACGAAACGCGAGGGAACCTCTTTACTCCCGACGCGCGTGGGTCGAGGCATGCCCACCGACGCCGACTTCGGAGAACGGTTGGAGTCACGCACCGGGACGTATCTCGACCGGATCGACGACTGCGTCGCGCTCCTCCCGCGCGCCCTCGACGAGTACGCGAACGACGGTCCGTACCGCGAGACGGTCGGCGAGATCGCCGCCATCGAGAGCGAGTGCGACGAGCTGGTCCGCGAGATCACCGGGATCATCACGAACGCCGGCCCGGACGATGTCGGACTGCTCAACACGCGGATCAACTTCAACGAGTCGGCGCTGCTCGACTTCTACAACGAGCTCGACGTCGTCGCGAACCACACCGAGCGGATCGTCCAGGAGGTCGTCATGATGCAACCGGCGGCGGACGTCGACCCCTTCCGGGACATGCGCGAGATGGCGAGCCGCATCGCCGAGATGACCGTGGTGCTCGGCGACGTGGTGGAGGGGTTCGTCCGCGGGCTCGCCCGGAGCGACGCCACCGCGACGCTCACGGAGGGGGTCGAGGCGATCCGCGGGCTCGAGAGCGAATGCGACGAGCTTCGCAACGACGCCGTCGCGACCGCCTTCGCCGACGACGCGATCGAGGACCCGCTCGTCTACCGCGAGCTGGCGATCCTGCTGGACGAGCTGGCGAACACGATCGAGGACCTCACCGACCGGATCGTCGTCATCGCCAGCAAGGAGCCGGGGATCGTCACGGAGGCGGAGCCCGACGCGAGCGAGGAGTAGGGCCGACCGGCGGCGGGTCGGGCCGGCGACCGCCTACCGCCGCGCCCAGTTCAACAGCCGCTCGTAGAACGGCTCCGAGGCGAGCGCGCCGGCGTCGCCGACCAAGGTCAGCTGCTTTTTGGCCCGCGTGAGCGCGACGTTCATGCGGCGGTGGTCCTCGAATATCGGCCCGTCGAGGTCGCCCGTCGCGACCAGCGAGACGACGATCACCTCCTTCGAGGAGCCCTGGAAGCGGTCGACAGTGTCGACCGTGACGGGGGTCCGCTTGCCGATCTCAGCGACCTGCGCGCGGAAGGGGGCGATGACGCCGATCTCGTCGGGGGCGACGCCGGCGGCGAGGTAGGCGTCGACGACCTCGGCGACGCGCTCGGCCTCCCGGACGTTCCGGTTGCCGTCGCGGGTCCCGTCGGGGTCGACGAAGGCGACGCCCCCCGCGAGCCCGTCCGGGAGTACCGCGGGGTCGACGCCGAGGTCGCGGAGGGTCTGACCCGCGACTTCGGGGGTCGCCGGGCGGAGCGCGCCGTCGTAGAACTCCGCGGAGGCGAACGCCTGAATGCGCTGGCTCATCCGGTACTGGCGGTCGAGCATGACGCTCGCGTCGGGGTACGCCTCGATGAGACGCTGGAAGAGCGACGTCCGGAGGTCGTTCTCGGCGCGGACGACGGGCGGGAGCTGCTCGTGGTCGCCGACGAGGACGAACCGGTCCGCGAGGTTGATCGCGGCGTGGGTTCCCGGCTCCGTGAGCTGGGAGGCCTCGTCGACGAGGGCGACGTCGAACTCGCACTCGCGCATCACGCGGGAGCCGCAGGCCGCGGTGGTGGCGGCGACGACGGGCGCGTCCCGCAGCTCGGCGGCCTTCGCGTTCGGGTCGCCGCGCTGGACGAGGCGCACGTCCTGCATGTCGCCGCGGACGCCGGTCTCGGTGCCGACGCGGAGCACGTCGCCGAACCCCTGATCGCGGAGCGCCTCCAGCGCGTTGTCGACCGCGCGGTTGGTGAACGCCGAGAGCAGCACCCGGTTGCCCTCCTCGACGAGCGCGCGGATCGTCCGGGCGATGGTGTACGTCTTCCCGGTGCCCGGCGGGCCGTGGATCAGCGCGCAGTCCTCGGCGTCGACGGCGAGCTCGACGGCCTCGTTCTGGGCCGCGTTGTTTCCGATGTAGGCGTCGGGGGCGTTCGGGTCGTCGCCTCCGGGCGTTCCGGCCGGTCGCTCGCTCTCCGCCCGGAACTCGGGCTCGCGCCGCTCGAACAGGACGTCTTTCCGCCGATCGCTCCCTTTTAAGATCGCGTCGTGGAGCGCGGTGAGCGAGCGGTCGACCGAGATCTCGGAGGGGTAGACGTCGAGCCGCCGGAGCTCCACCGGCTCGTCGGTCTCGACGACGACCTCGTCGCCCAGTTCGGTGATGCGGCCGAGCTCGGCGTGTCCCCCGACCGGGTCGCCGTCGCTCGCGAGCGCCACGTCGCCCTCGCGGAGCTTCGAGACGGCGTCGCCGGGCTTCCGAGCGCGGAGCTCCCACCGGGCGTCGTCGATCTCCGTCTGCGAGACCGGCTCCAGATCGATGAGCGCGCGGTCGTCGGCGGCGCGCTCCGCGGGCGTCTGCTCCCACAGCTTCCGGTACTCGGCGTGGGTCTCGCGGCGCTCCTCCTCCAAGGCGACGTAGAAGCGGTCGAAGTAGTCGCGCTCCTCGTCGGGGACCGGATTCCCGACCGACCCCGCCTTCGACTCTTGGTCGAGGCGGCCGGAGACGACCATGCAGGTGTCCTGCTCGAAGCAGTACTGGCACTTGGCGTCGGCCTCGTACCCCGTGGGAACGGTCGGGCGCTCGCCGGGGTCGTTGAGCGCGCGCCACTCCATCGCCGCGAGGGCGTTGCGCTCGCGGACGACGAACTCCAGCAGGCCCCGCCCCACCGAGAACTCCTTGGCGGGCGCGAGGTCGCCAGACTCCTCGTTGCGGTCGAGGGCGGTGTTCTTCGTGTACAGGAGGGTCCCGATGTCGGGGTCGACGCCGCGCTCCTCCAGCATGAGGGCGTAGCAGGCCGCCTGGATCTTGTCGTGGAAGCGGGGCTCGCGCTTGGTGTTCTTCCCGGTCTTCAGCTCCACGGGGGTCCCGCGGCGGAGCGCGTCGGCGCGCCCCTTCAGGCCGAACGTCGACGAGATGAGGGTGAACTCCGACCGCCACGTGTCCTCGTCCGAGAGCGTCCCCTGCGCGAGCCACCCCTCGATCGCCGCCGCGTTCCGGCGCACCTCGTCGGCGACCTCCTCGGGCTCGTAGCCCAACAGCCCGAGTTCGAGGCCGGCCTCCTCGACGCGGTCCGCGACCGACGCCTCCAGGTCCATCCCGCGCAGCAGGTCGCCGAACACCTCGTGGACGACGGTCCCCTTGACCACGGGGTAGTTGAGCGGGATCCCCGAGAGCTTATTTAAATAGTACATCCGCGGGCACTGCACCCACGAGCGGATCCCGGTCACGTCGACGAGGAAGTCGGGCTCGAGCACGACCCACGAGTCGCCCGTGGTCGCGTACCCGACCTCGCCGCCGAACTCGTCCTCCTCGGCGTCGGTGACGAGCAGCTCCATGCCCGTCTCGGCGTGTTCCGCTGTCTCCGCCCACTTCCCCCACAGCGTCACGTCGACCGGGTCGGCCGCGCCGCGCTCGGGCCGGATCCGGAGCTCGCGGAGCTCCCGGTCCCCGTACGACGTCGACACCGTCCGCGTCTCTCCGACGGAGAGGATCGGCCCCCGAACGTTCACGGCCGTCATCGGGAGCGGGCTCGAAAAACGCTGTCGGTGGGGGGATCGGTGCCGTCGCGGTCGGCCGCCCGGGGCGAACGCCGCCCGGCTCGCTCCCCGCCGCGACCGACACGCTCATGCGGCTCTCCCCGCTACGTTACGCCGACATGCGCGTACGAGACTGGGACGACATCCTCGCCGACGTCGCGAGCGACTCGACCGATCCGGACGGCTGGCGGGCCGTCGCCGGCTCCCGGCGCGAGGGGCTCGGCGAGGACCTCTACTTCGGCCACCCGACCGTCGGCGTCTACCACCTCAAGACGTACGCGAAGAACCCGCGCGACCTCCGCGGCGTCGGCGCGCGGGTGGCCCGCAAGGTCGACGACGAGCTCGACCCCCTCCTCCCGAACGAGGGGTCTGACGGCCGGTTCGCGGTCCGGTCGCCGCCGGAGGACGAGGAGGCGGCGAAGGACGTCGCGACGCGGCTGCGCGAGACGCTAAAGGTCCACGCCGAGGCGCCGACGGACCCCGACCACCTATTCGAGGACGTGATGGAGGCGATCGACTCGCCGGCGTTCGGGCCGATGGACTACCGGTTCGACGGCCGACCGGACGAGCTCGATGAGCTCTCCGACACGTTCGACGAGGCCGAGGAGCTCCTCTCCTCGGAGCTGGAGGATCTGATCGACGAGGACGACGTCGACCGCGGCTTCCACTGAGTCCGGCGGGCCCGAGCCCTCGTCCGGCGCGAAGCGGCCACAAACGTCTTCACCGAACGCCGGCCACTGTCGGTATGGCCTCCCCGCCTCGACGCTCCCTCCGAGCGATGGCACTGGTCGCGCTCGTCCTCGCGGCCGGCTGTACGGCCCTGCCCGTCACGGACGGACAGGCGTCGGGCCCGGAATCGACGGTGGAGAGCTTCTCGTACCCGTCCGGGTGGTCACAGGATGGGATCGCGGACCTCTCCGTCGCGCTGCGAACGCACGACGAGACGCTTCGCAACACCTCCCGCCGCAGTCGCATGGTCACCGCCGACGGTGACGCCAACCGAACGGTCGTGCGGACCTTCGACGCCGGGAACGACACCGTCTCGATACGGTGGTCGGACACGGAGTTCGGCCGCACCCTGCGCCACTACCTCAGCGCCGAGGGCGTGTTCGCGTACGACCCGGCGACGGAGGAGCTGACTCGGAACCCCGGCGAGAACTGGACCCCGGCCGAGGTGGCTTTTCACGACGGGGTCCGACGGCCGCTGACGGCGCTCGAACTCGACGCCACCGAGACGGTCACCGTCGAGGGGCGGACGGCCGTCAGGTACAACGTGACCGGTATCGAAGACCCCGGCGACGTTCCGGCGGACGACGCGAGCGGGCACGTCGTCGTCACCGAGGCGGGGTACATCGCGGCGTACGACGTCACGAGGGGGAACGACGATTTCTCCCTCCGGACCGCGTACGAGGTCACCGAGTTCGGGAACGCGACAGTGACTCGACCGGCGTGGCTGCCCGAGGAGTAGCGCCCGCGTCAGCCATCGACGCGCTCTGGCTCCTCTCTGGTCAGTTCGCTCTCCACGTCGCCCGTGTTCCGCGTGCCGGCCGGCTCGAAAAGCAGTATGTGCGCCTCCGGCTCGGCGACCGGGCGGTGTTCGGTCCCGCGGGGGACGACGATCAGTTCGCCGGCCTCTAGGACCGCGTCGTCGTCGCCGCGGAACTCGATCCGGAGCCGCCCCTCCGTGACGAGGAACAGCTCGTCGGCGTCGGCGTGGCTGTGCCAGACGAACTCGCCCTCGGCCTTCGCCAGCTTCACCGCCTGTCCGTTCAGCTCGCCGGCGAGGTGCGGGTTCCACCGCTCGTCGATGGACTCGAACGCGTCCGCGAGGCTTACCTTCTCCATGCGGCTTCGTGGGCGCTTCACGCTTATAAACGACCGCGGCGGGCTTCAGTAGTGCCAGGGGTGCTCGCGGAACTCGGGCTCGCGCTTCTCGAGGAAGGCGTCTCTCCCCTCCTGCGCCTCGTCGGTCATGTACGCCAGCCGGGTCGCCTCGCCGGCGAACACCTGCTGGCCGACCATGCCGTCGTCGGTCATGTTGAACGCGTACTTCAGCATGCGCATCGCGGTCGGCGACTTCCTCGTCATCTCGTCGGCCCACTCCAGCGCCGCCTCCTCCAGCTCCTCGTGCGGGATCGCCTCGTTGACCATCCCCATGTCCGCGGCCTCCTCGGCGGAGTAGGTCTTCCCGCGGAAGAACACCTCGCGGGCCTTCTTCTGGCCGATCTGCTTCGCGAGGTAGGCGGAGCCGAACCCGCCGTCGAAGGAGGCCACGTCGGGGTCGGTCTGGAGGAACTTCGCGTGCTCGTCGCTGGCGAGCGTCAGGTCGCAGACGACGTGTAGCGAGTGCCCGCCGCCGACCGCCCAGCCGGGGACGACCGCGACGACCGGCTTCGGCATGAACCGGATCAGCCGCTGGACCTCCAGGATGTGGAGTCGCCCGGCGCGCGCCTCCTTGACGAGCGGGTCGTCCTCGTCGCCGGCCTCGTCGCCGTCGCGGTACTCGTAGCCGGAGCCGCCCCGTACCGACTGGTCGCCGCCGGAGCAGAACGCCCAGCCGCCGTCCTCCTCCGAGGGGCCGTTGCCGGTGAGGAGGACGCAGCCGACGTCCGCCTGCTTGCGCGCGTGGTCGAGCGCGGCGTACAGTTCGTCGACGGTGCCCGGTCGGAACGCGTTCCGGACCTCGGGGCGGTCGAACGCGATCCGGACGACCGGGACGTCGACGCCGCGGTGATAGGTGACGTCGTCGAACTCGTCGGTCACCCGCTCCCACGCGTCGGGGTCGAATATCTCCGAGACCATGCGCCGCAATTGACGGCCGACCGCATAAACGGCGGCGGATGCGCCGCGTGGCCGCGCCCCGCAGTAAATATTGCGTCGACCTGTGAGAGGTCTCTTTCGACTATGTGCGTGTCATAACTCATCAAACGTCCATATTCTCCGTTTCGACCGACTCTCGACCGTCATCGGAATACGCCTTCGTTGCTGGTGACGCGGGGGTGTTGCCCGGGGAGCCCGTTTATACCGTATGCACGGAACACGCGCGCCGACCTCGCGTCGGTCCTTCCTCGCCGCCGCGGGCTCCTCCGCGACGCTCGGGCTCGCCGGCTGTCTCGGCGGCGGCGGCGGACTCGACGAGCTGACGGTCGCACACATGCCGATATACCCCGACCTCCAGTGGTACGTGATGGAGGGCGAGGGGTACTTCTCCGAGATCGACGCCGAGGTCACCGGGAAGGAGTTCACCGACGGCCCGGCGATCGTGCAGGCGTTCGGCGGCGGCGACATCGACGTCGCCATGTTCGGGATCGTGCCGGCGATGATCGTCATCGACCGCGACATCCCCGCGCAGGTGACGGCCGCGAACATCCGCGAGCCGATGGGGATCATGACCGCGGAGTCGTTCCACGAGCCCTTCGAGGCGGAGGGCGGCGACGCGTTCGCGACCTGGGCCGAGGAGAACGGCGGCCCCTTCCGCTTCGGCACCTTCCCGCAGGGGAGCGTCCCGGACGTGCTGCTCCGCTACTGGCTCCAAGAGAACGACGTCGATCCCGAGTCGAACGAGCACGTCGAGATCATCGAGATCAACGGGGCCAGCGCGGTCTGGCAGGCGATCGCCAACGGCGAGATCGACGGTACCTCCATCATGGAGCCGGTGCCGACGATCGCGCAGGCGGAGGGGTCGTCCGTGACGATGCTCCGGACGGCCGCGCAGATCCTCCCCGGCCAGCCCGCGGCGGTCACGCTGATGAGCGACGCCGTCCGCGAGTCGCCGCTGGCCGCGCAGTTCGTCGAGCAGCACGTCCGCGCCACCGAGTTCATCGGTGAGAACCCGGACGCGACCGCCGGACACGTCGAGTCGGGGATCGGGATGCCGGCCGACCGCGCCCGACGCGCGCTCGACTCGCCGCTGTCGAACTTCGTCACCGACCCCCGCGAGATCGTCGAGGCGACCCCGGTGTTCTCCGAGTTCGCCGCGAACAACGGGCAGATCGACGAACAGCTGTCGAACGAGACGATCTTCGACTTCGATGTCTACGACTCGCTCTGATGGCGACCGACACCGGCAGCCGGTTCGACGGGAACGAACTGCGCATCGGCCTCGGCCTCGACGACCCGCGCCGGCTCCTCCGCGGCGCGGCCGGCGTCGTCGGGTTCCTGGTCGTCTGGCACCTCGTCTCGCTCACCCAGCCGGCGTACGTGCTGCCGTCGCCGGCGGCGGTCGGGGACGCGTTCGCCGAGGAGCTCGCCTCCGGCACGATGACGACCGCGCTGTGGTCGAGTGTCCGACACTGGATCCCGGGGACGATAGTCGGCACCGGACTCGGCGTCGCCGCCGGCGTCGCGTTCTCGTGGAACGGGCTCCTCGACGACGTGACCGCCCCGCTCGTCAGGACGCTCCGGCCGGTCCCGCCGCTCGCGCTGATCGGCTTCGCGATCGCGTGGTTCGGGATCAACGACGCCGGCGCGGCCTTCATCATCGCGGTCGGCGCGTTCTGGATCAACTACTACGCGGCGTACGAGGCCGTCGAGGGGGTCTCGGAGGACCTGCTCGACGTGGGCCGCACGCTCGGGGTCCGCGGCGACCTCGACATGGTCCGGTCGATCGTCCTCCCGGCCTCGCTGCCGGGGATCCTCACCGGGATCCGGACCGGGCTCGGACGCTGCTGGATGCTCGTGGTGGCCTCCGAGATATTCGGCGTGCCGGGCGTCGGCCGCGAGATCCTGCGCGCGAGCAACAACCTGCTCGTCGACACCGTGATCGCGTACATCCTCGTGTTGAGCCTGATGTACCTCCTCGTCGACGTGGCGTTCCGCGCGGTCCAACGGAGGGTGTTAGTGTGGCGGGCGTGAACGAGGGGCCGACCACGGGCGACGACCGCACGGGCGCGATCGCCGGAGAGTCCGGCGTCGTCGTCGACGGCGTCGGCAAGACGTACGACGGCGACGGGAACCCGGTCCGGGCGCTCGACGACGTCTCCTTCGGGGTCGACGGCGGCGAGTTCGTCTGTCTCGTCGGCCCGTCCGGCTGCGGGAAGACGACGCTGTTCCGGATCATCGCCGGGCTCACCGGGGCCACCGACGGGCAGGTCCGCCTCGCCGGCGCCCCGGTCACCGGGCCGACGACGGACATGGGGGTCGTCTTCCAGGAGTACCACCTGTTCCCGTGGCTCACGGTCGAGGAGAACGTCGGCTACGGGCTCGAACGGAGCGACCGGTCCGAGGCGGAGCGCGCGAGTCGGGTCGACGAGATGCTCGAACTCGTCGGGCTCTCGGAGTTCCGGGAGTCGTACCCGAAGTCGCTCTCGGGCGGCATGAAACAGCGCGTCGCCATCGCGCGGGCGCTCGCCGTGGACCCGGAACTGCTCCTGATGGACGAGCCGTTCGGCGCGGTGGACGCGCAGACGCGGGAGATGCTCCAGCGGGAACTGCTCGACGTGTGGGCCTCGACCGGAAAGACGGTCCTGTTCGTCACTCACGACGTCGCCGAGGCGGTGACGCTCGCCGACCGGATCGTCGTGATGGCCGCCGAGCCGGGCCGCGTCGCCGAGGTCGTCGACGTCGGCGTCGATCGGCCCCGAGAGCGCGGCGACCCGGCCTTCGGGGAGCACGTGGCCCGCGTCCGGGAGCTGATCGGCGCGCGACCGTAGTCGGTCGCTCCTCGTCCCGGCGGCTCTTCTCTCCTCTCCCCTCCCTCGTCGGCTACTCTTCCCTCCTTCGTCGGCTACTCTCCACCTTCGGGCGGCTCCGCTCCGTCGGACTCGTCGGCGGCGGCGGCCAGTTCGTCGATGCGGGTCCGGACCACCGACAGCGTCGCGTCGGCGTCGGCGTACCCCTGATCGTAGTCGTTCAGCGCGGACTCGGTCTCGTCGAGGAACCGCTCGACCGCGGCCTCGATCGACTCGTCGCTCATGGACACCGGTTCGCTCTCCGGGCCGTTATACTTCAGGACTCGGGGCGCACCGCACGCCGTTCGCGCCGGATCGCCCGGATCGGAACCGACCGAGCGTTTTATAATGCGAGCAACAGTATTGTACAGTATGAGAAATATTGATAACCGTCGCGCGACGGTTCTGCCGGGGTGGGGACGATGACCGGGAAGTCGGCGGTGCTCGCGACGGACCTCTCGACGGCGAGCGAGTCGATGATCCAGTCGGAGACCGGGCTGAACTGCCTCGAACAGATCGGCGTCGACCGGATCCACCTCGTGACGGTCGTGCCCTCCAACGTCCACTCGGGGATGCCAGGGATGGGGTTCGAGAAGCGCCGGAAGGAGGCGCTTCGCCGCTACAGTTCGACGGTCGAAGACGCCGGGTTCGACGTCGAGACGCACGTCGTCCGCGGGACGCCGCACCGACGGATCAACGGGGTCGCGGGCTCCGTGAACGCCGACCTGATAATGGTCGGTTCGCGCGGGAAGAGCCCGCTCGAGAACCGCGTGATCGGGTCGACCGCGCGCAACCTCGCCCGCACGACGGTCGTGCCGCTCATCGTCGACCGCATCGAGCGCGGCGTCGAGGAGCCCGAGACGGTCCGCCGACACCTGTTCAAGCGAACGCTGTTCGCGACGGACTTCTCTGAGAACGCCGAGCGCGCGTTTCGGTCGTTCGAGTACCTCCGGCACGCGACGAAGGAGGTCACGCTGGTCCACGTCGAGTCGCCGAAAGACGACACGGGCGAGGGCGCCGACCCGCAGGACCGCCTCGGCGACCTCGCCGACCGGCTGGACGAGCTGGAGCTCGACGCCCGCACGGAGATCCGCCGCGGCGACCCCGCGGACGAGATCCTCGCCGCAGAGGCGGAGCACGACCCGAGCACGCTGATGATCGGCTCACGGGGTCGCAGCCGGCTGCGCCGACTGCTGCTCGGCAGCGTCTCCGAGGAAGTGGTCGCCCGGGCGACGGGCAACGTCTTCCTCGTGCCGCCGCCGCGGTCGGTGTGACCTCGCCGCGCGCCGCACGCCGCGGACGAGCCGTCGGCCGCGTCCGCGGCGGGTGCTGAATGCTGTTGTATAGTACGCGCACAACTACGTCTCAGGAGCGTGCCGTGCGACCGACCGCCCCGTGCCGGATCCGCACGGGCGTCGATACGATCCGCCTCGGTCGGCCTCTCGGCCGGAGCGTTCGGCGACCGCTCAGCGACGCCGCAGCGCGTAGGTCGCGTAGCCGACGGCGGCGAGCAGGCCCGTCGAAAGCAGGCTCCCGTACACGGCCGGCGAGACGTCGACGTAGCCGCCGAACGGGTTCGTCAGCGCGAATACCAGGACGGTGAGGGCGATAGCGATGAGGATCCCCACCGCGCCAAACGCCTTGAAGGCCGTGTCGAGGTCTAAACCACGCGATTCGGGTCCGGTCGAATGACTCATACCACCTGATACTGACTCGATAGGTAAATGGGTACGAGGGCGTTCCCACGCCCGGAGAATGCGTGGACGGGCCGGATTCGGGTCGCGGCGCGTCGGACGGACTCGCGATCCCTCGTCAATAGTTACTATCATCGTCGATAATTTACGCGCAGCTGTTTTCCCTCCGATCCGTCGACGCCAGATCAGATGACGCATACGCGATCGCTGACGACAGTCTCACGTCGCCGGGTCGTCGCCGGAGTCGGCGCCGCGGCGGCCGGCGGCCTCGCCGGGTGTCTGGGCGGCGACCCCGGCGACGGTTCGACTTCGGCCGGAGACGGAACGAACGCGGCGACGACGGCCGACGAATCGGCGATCGGCGACGCGAGCGACGCCAGCGCGACGGTCGGCATGATCTACGCGCTCGGCGGACTCGACGACCGATCGTTCAACGACGCCGCCAACAGGGGGATCCAACGCGCGCGCCTCGACCACGACGTGGCGTTCGCGAACGAGGAGCCGAGCGCGTTCCCGGAGCTTCGGAGCAAGCAGGCGTCGCTGTCGGAGTCGAACGACCCCGATTACGACCTGATCTGTTGTGTCGGGTTCCTCCAGGCGGACGGCCTCTCGGCGGTCGCGAGCGAGCATCCGGACCAGCGGTACGCGATCATCGACTCCGCCGTCGACCGCGACAACGTGGCGAGCTACGTGTTCCGCGAACACGAGGGGTCGTTTCAGGCGGGTCACCTCGCCGGGCTGGTGACGGGCCGCGACGTGTCGGTCGGGGCGGGATCCACCGTTCCCGACGAACGGACCGTCGGCTTCGTCGGCGGCGTCGAGTCGGACCTCGTGCGCAAGTTCGAGGCCGGCTACCGCGCCGGCGTCGACCACGCGGCCGCGGACGCGTCGACGCTCGCCACGTACGTCGGCGCATTCGACGACCCCGAGAGCGGGTACGCCGCCGCAGCGGAGATGTACGATCAGGGCGCCGACGTGGTGTATCACGCGGCCGGCGGGAGCGGCCTCGGCGTGTTTCAGGCCGCACAGGAGTACGGCCGGTACGCGATCGGCGTCGACTCCGACCAGTCGCGGAGCAACCCGCGGTACGCGGACGTGATCCTCGCGTCGATGGTGAAACGCGTCGGTACCGCCGTTTACGACGCCGCCGAACGGACCATCGACGGCGACCTCGGCACGGGTGAGACGGCCGCGCTCGGCCTCGCCGAGGACGGCGTCGCGCTCGTGTACGGCACGTCGCTCGGGCCGGTGATCCCGGACGACGTGCGCGCCGCAATCGCCGCGTCCGGCGACCGGATCGTCGCCGGCGACCTGTCGGTCCCCTCGGACCCGGAGGAGTTGAACTGATGGCTCCCGGAGTCATCGACCGGCTGGCGCGGGCGGCGAGTCGGGTCCTTCCAGACGCGGTCCGGCGACGGTACGCCGCCAAGTTCGCGCTCGCGTTCCTCGTCGTGGCGGCGGTCGTCGTCGCGGGCGGCGCGTTCACTTACCTCCAGACCGGAGAGACCGTGGAGGCCGACGCGACGACCCAACTGGCCGAGACCGGCGGCCTACAGGCCGACGCGATCGGCTCGTGGACCGAGCGGATGAGCACGGAGACCCGATCGATGTCGGCGGCCGACGCGCTCCGGTCGGACCGGCGCGCGCCGGCGTACATCCTGTTGAAAGACGAGCTGCTCTCCGACGACATCGTCAGCATCCACCTCGTCGACTCGGGGGAAGACCGAGTCGTCGCAAGCACGGAACAGCCGTTGGAGGGCCGCGCCCCGAGCGACCTCGACGCGCCGTGGAGCGACGCCGACGTCCCGGAGGGCGTCGGGAGCGACGACCGCGTCTGGCGGTCGGCTCGCTCGTACCGGTCGCCCGTGCTCAACGACCGGCCGGTGATGGCGTTCGCCAGCTCCGTGCCGCGGGCCGACGGTCGGTACCTCGTCGTGGTGACTCGCATCCAGCCGCAGCTCGAACGGATCCAGAACACCGACACCGGCGAGGAGACGATGATCCTCAACGCCGCCGGGCAGACCGTCCTCGACATCGACGGCACGGTCGACGAGGGCGAACACGCCGACGCCGTCGAGACGGTCCGAGAGGGGAACGCAACGACCGCGACGCGGATCGGCGACGGCCAGGTCCACGCGTACGCGTCGGTCCCCGACACGGACTGGGTGGCGGTCACGAGCGTCGACCAGTCGACGGCCTTCGCCGTCCGGAACGACGTGGGGGACTCGGTGCTGCTGCTGCTCCTCCTCACGCTCGCGTCGCTGGGTATCGTCGGGGCCGTGCTCGGTAGCCGGACGGTCGTCCCCCTCGCGCGGCTGCGAGACCGCGCCGAGCGCATCGAGTCGGGCGACCTCGACGTCGACCTGACGACCGGCCGGATCGACGAGATCGGTCGCCTGTTCACGAGCTTCGGCGAGATGCGGGACGCGCTCCGCGAGCGGATCGCCGAGGCCGAGACCGCGGCAGACGAGGCGGAGGCGGCTCGCGAGGAGGCCGAGGCCGTCACCTGGGACATGGAAACCCGCGCGGCCGACTACAGCGAGGTGATGGGAGCGGTCGCGGACGGCGATCTCACCCGGCGGATGGACCCCGACGCGGACCGCGACGCGATGCGGGAGATCGCCGAGGAGTTCAACGACATGGTGTCCCAGCTGGAACGGACCACCGCGCGGGTCGCCGCCTTCGCCGCCGAGGTCGACGACGCGAGCGCGGAGCTCGCGACCGGCGCCGACGAGGTCGAGACCGCGAGCGGGACCGTCAGCGAGCAGATCCAGGAGATCGCCGACGGGGCGGTCAGACAGGACGAGCGGCTCGACGCGGTGAGCGGCGAAATGAGCGACCTCTCCGCGAGCATCGAGGAGGTCGCGTCGTCGGCCGCGTCCGTCGCGGAGACCGCGGAGGCCGCCTCGGAACGCGGCGCGACCGGGCGCGAGGCCGCCGCGGAGGCGCTCGACGAGATGGACGCGATCGAGGAGCGCTCCGCGGCCGCGGTCGAGCAGATGGAGTCGCTCGACGACCGCATGGACGAGATCGACGAGGTCGTCGAGTTCATCACCGACGTGGCCGAGCAGACGAACATCCTCGCGTTGAACGCCTCCATCGAGGCCGCCCGCGCCGGCGAGGCCGGCGAGGGCTTCGCGGTCGTCGCCGACGAGGTCAAGGACCTCGCGGAGGAGACGCAGGAGGCGGCCGCCGAGATCGAGTCGCAGATCGACGCCGTCCGCGGGGAGGCGGACGAGACAGTCGACGACATCCGCGAGACGAACGCGCGGATCGACGAGGGGTCCGACACCGTTCGCGAGGCGTCGTCGTCCCTCGAGGCCGTCGTCGACGCGGTCGAGGAGACGAATCACGGTGTCCAGGAGATAAGCGAGGCCGCCGAGGACCAGGCCCGGTCGACCCAGCGCGCGGTCGAGGGGGTGGAGGACGTCGCCGAGGTGAGCGGGGAGGTCGCCACCGGCTCCGAGCAGGTGTCCGCCGCCGCCGAGCAGCAGACGGCGACCGTCACCACGATCGCCGAAAACGCCGACCGGCTCCGGGAGCAGGCCGAGGCGCTCTCGGAGTCCGTCTCGGCCTTCGAGGTCGACGTGGACCCGGACGATATCGAGAGCGAGACGGACGGCGAGAACGCCGGGCAGGGCGGGGTCGGCGGCGACGACCGAACCGGACACGGCCTCGCCGCCGACGGCGACGACCGAACCGGACACGGCCTCGCCGCCGACGGCGACGGACGAGACCGGTCGGCCGACGAACGCTAGTCCCCGCTCTCGGGGTGGCCTTCGACGATCGCAACGCCGGAGGAGGCGCCGATCCGCGCCGCGCCCGCGTCGAGCATCGCTTTCGCCTCCTCGTATGAGCCGACGCCGCCGGAGGCCTTCACCGGGAGGTACTCGCTCATCAGTTCCACGTCGGCGACGGTCGCGCCGCCGTCGGCGAAGCCCGTCGACGTCTTCACCATGTCGGCGTCGGCCTCGACGGCGGCCTCGCAGGCGCGGCGCTTCTCGTCGTCGGTCAGGAGCGCGGTCTCGATGATCACCTTCACCGGGACCGGCACCGCGGCGACCACGTCGGAGATCTCGGCGGCGACGACGTCGTCCTCGCCGGCCTTCAGGCGGCCGACGTTGATCACCAGGTCGATCTCGTCGGCGCCGTCCTCCCACGCGCCGACCGCCTCGTCCCGCTTCGCCTCCGGCGCGTGCTGACCGTGGGGGAACCCCGCGACGGTCGCGATCGTCGACGGGGCGTTCCCGTAGTCGGCCGCCTCTGCGACGTAGCAGGGCGGGATACAGGCGTTCATCCCGTGGTCGGCCGCCTCGGCGAGGACTGCCTCGACGTCTCTCCAAGTCGTCTCCGGGCCGAGCACGGTGTGGTCGATGCTGGCGGCGAACGCGTCGCGGTCCATGCCGTCACGGTCTGCGCGACCGGTAAAAGGCGTACCGACCCCGGACGGGAACCGATTCGCGAGCGGTCCCAGCGGGCGAGACGCCCGCGTCAGCTCTCGATCTCGATCTCCGTTCCGGTCATCGCGGCGTCGACGACGACGGGCAGCCGAACGCTGAGGATGCCGTTCTGATACGAGGCATCGATGGCCTCCTCGTCGACGGTCTTCGGGAAGCGGAACCGACGGTGGTAGGTCCGGCGCATGCCGCGCTGTTCGTCCTCGCGTTCGGCGGCGACGTTGAGGACGCCGTCGTCCCACGAGGCCGTGATCTCCTCGGGATCGAACCCGGGGAGCTCTATGGAGAGGACGAACTCGTCCTCCTCCTCGTACAGTTCGTAGTCGTTACCACCGGTTTCGAACAGTCGGTTCGGGAAGTCGAACCCCTGCGTCCACGAACTGGTCGGCGTCGGCAGAGCCATTGCTCATCACCTCGAATGCAGTTAATTATAGGGTAGCGATTCTATATGAATGTTTTGAATCATGTGGATTGTTTGCAATACTATAGCCTGGGGCTAAGGGAGCGGAGGGAGCGGAGGGGGCTGAGGGAGTGAAAAGCGGGCGAGCCGTCGCCGGCCTGGGAACGGTCGCCGCCCGGAAGCGGTCGCCGCGGCCGAACGGTTGGATTCAAGTCCGCCGCAGGGGAAGCGGGTGGTATGCAACCGGGAGATCGCGTCCGCGTCGAGCGCGGGGACGTCACGAACGAGGGCGTACTGCTCCCCTCGACGACTCGCGACCACCTCGTCGTCAAGCTCGACGGGGGGTACAACGTCGGCGTCGACCGCGACGAGGCCGACGTCGAAGTGCTCGAATCGGGCGCCCGCGACGTCGACGACGGGGCCGACGCGGGCGGCGGCGAGGCCTCCGAGATCACCTTCGACGACGACCTGCCGACGGTGTCGCTCATCTCGACCGGCGGGACGATCGCTTCTACGGTCGACTACCGGACCGGCGCGGTCACCGCGCAGTTCGACGCCGAGGACGTGCTTCGGGCCGTGCCCGACCTGGCCGGCCGCGCGAACTACCGCGGGCGCGTCGTCGCCAACATCCTCTCCGAGAACATGGAGCCGTCCATCTGGCGGGAGCTCGCCGAGGCGGTCGCGGAGGAGGTCGCGGCCGGCGCGGACGGCGTCGTCGTGATGCACGGCACCGACACGATGCAGTACTCCGCCTCCGCGCTCTCCTTCATGCTCGACTCGCCCGTTCCGGTCGTGTTCACCGGGAGCCAGCGCTCCGCGGACCGCCCCTCCTCGGACAACGTAATGAACGCGGTGTGCGCGGTCGAGGCCGCGAAGGCCGACCACGCGGAGACGCTCGTCTGCATGCACGCGAGCCCCTCCGACGACGCCTGCGCGCTCCACCGCGGCACCCGCGTCCGGAAGAACCACACCTCTCGCCGTGACGCCTTCGAGACGGTCGGCGCCCGATCGCTCGGCGTCATCGACTACGAGGCCGCGGCCGAGGCGGGCGCCGAGGGCGACGCGGCCGACGCCGCCATCGAGTGGAACCGAGAGCCGCTCCCGCGGGGGAGTGAGGCGAGCGAGGGCGACGGAGACGCGGAGGCCGGCCTCGCGCCCGACCTCGACGGCGACGTGGAGCTCGCGAAGTTCACGCCGGGCATGGACCCGGCCGCGTGGGACTACCTCGACGGCAAGGACGGCGTCGTGATCGAGGGGACTGGTCTCGGCCACGTCCACACCGACCTCGTCCCGCGGATCGCGGAGCTGGTCGAGGACGGCACCGTCGTCGCGATGACGAGCCAGTGCCTCGACGGCCGCGTCTGCGACCGCGTGTACGACACCGGCCGCGACCTGCTCGACGCGGGCGTCGTCGAGGCGGGCGACACCCTCCCCGGCACCGCGAAGGTGAAGCTCATGTGGGCGCTCGCGAACCTGTCGGACCCCGCCGAGGCGATGGCCCGCGACCTCGCCGGCGAGCTCACCGAGGAGTCGCAGCCCTGGCGATGACGGAGTCGGACGGGGAGCCGCCGCGCGCCCCCGGCTCGACGCCCGCCGGACCGACCGTCGTCGTCCGCGAGGCCCGCCCCGCCGACGCCGACGCGGTCGCGGCGTTCACGCGGGACACGTGGGGCGAGCGGCACGAGGACTACCTCCCGCGGGTGTTCCCCGAGTGGGTCGCCGCCGACGACCCGGACCGCGGCACCTTCGTCGCGACGCTTCCGCCCGAGGCGATCGACGGAAGCGACGCGGTCGCGGGGAACGACGACCGCGATCCGGGTGACACCGTGATCGAGGGCGACGGCGCGGGCGCCGCCGCCCCCGGCGAGCCGGAGGCCGTCGTCGGCTGCATCCGGGGCGCCCTGCTCACCGAGTGGGAGGCGTGGGGACAGGGGATCCGCGTCGACCCCGCCGCCCGCGGCTTCGGCGTCGGGACCGCCCTCTCGACCGGCGCGCTCGACTGGGCGCGCGACCGCGGCGCGACGGTCTGCCGGAATATGGTGTTCTCGTGGAACATCGCCGGGCTCGGCCAGTCGCGCGCGGTCGGCTTCGAGCCGGCGACGGAGTTCCGGTTCGCGGAGCCCGAGCCGGCGGCGGACGTCGGCGATCCGGAGACCGCGGCGACTGCCTCCGACTCCGACGGGCTCCGCGCCGTCGACGGCCCCGACCCGAACGCGGCGTGGGCGTTCTGGGCCGACAGCGACGCCCGCGACCACCTCGGCGGGCTCGCGCTCGACGACGGCGAGCCGTGGGCCTGTTCCGAACTCACTCGCGAGCGGCTCCGGGTCGCGGCCGACGACGACCGCCTCCTGGCGGTCGCCGGCGCCGACGCGCTCGCCGGGTTCGCGGTCCGCGCCCGCGTCTCGGAGCGGCCGGGCGACGACGGGGACGACGCCCCCGAGCTCGTCGCCGTGTACGGCGCCGCCGCCTGGCGAGACGTCGACGCGGCGGGCGCGCTTTATAAATCGATCGCCGCGGACGCGGCCGCGGTCGACGCCGACGCCGCGCGCGTGCTGATCCCCGAGACGGTGGAGCACGTGAGCGACACCGGCGCGAACCGGGTGCCGGTCGCCGGCGAGCCCGACTTCGTCATGCGGGCCGACCTCACGGGCGAACTATAAGCGTTGCCCGCCGAACAGGGTATCATGACGCTCCTCTCCGGGGTCGCCCTCCCGTGGTCGCTCCCGCTCACGCTCGTGGTCTACGGGGTCGTCGTCGCCGCCGCGGCGTGGATCTACCGCGACGCGAGGGAGCGCGGGAGCCGCTACGCGCCCCTCTGGGCGGTCGCGACCCTCGCGTTCACCATCGTCCCCGTGCTCGCGTACCTCTACCTCCACCGCGACGCCGGCCCGGCGCGGTGAGCGTCGCGGACCGTTTTTAGGCTCGGGACACAGATCGACGATCGGAATGCCCTCTACCGCTCGCTCCGGTCCGTTGAGCGCGCTCGCTCGGGGTCGCCGCTTCAGGGCGCTCGCGCTCTTCGTCTCGAATCTCCTCCCGCTCGCGGGCGTCGTCGCGCTCGGCTGGAACGCGGCCGCGCTGATGACGCTGTACTGGTTCGAACTCGGAATCGCCTCGCTCTGGGCCCTCGTCCGCGCGCTGTTCGCCGGCCGACCGTCCGAGATCGAGCGCACCGCGCTGATCGCCGGGCCGCTCGCGAGCCGCCGCGCCGCGCTCTCCGTCCCTCGCACGGGAGTTCAGATCCGTCTCTCATCGCTGCTCGTGCTCCCGGTCATCGCTCCGATACTCTGTGCCGTCTGGCTGTTCGTCGGGGGACTCACGGTGGGCGTCGTCGCCGACGGCGGCCTCTCGCCGGACGCGCTCGACACCGTGACCCTCGCGGTCCTCGCCGTCTTCGTCGGCGAGGGAGCGACGACGCTCGCCGAGTACTTCGCCGGCGGCGAGTACCGCGACCACAGCGCGCAGACGGCCGTTCGCGGCGTGTTCGTCCACGCCGGAGCCGTGTTCTTCGCCGCGCTGTTCACCGTCGCGCTCGTCGGTGCGGCGACGCTCGACGGGGACGCGCCGATATCGGCGCTCGATCCCGACGCGGTCGGCCTCCCCCTCCTGCTCGGCGTGATCGGGTTGAAGGCCGCCGTCGACCTCGCGGGGCTGTACCGCGACCGGCTCGACGCGTTCGACGAGTCGCAGGCGTTGGACCTCGGGTTCTCGTACGACCCGCCGACCACCGACTCGGTCCACAGCTCCCTCGACGGTCCGGTCGATGCGGTCCGTCTTCCCCGGCGCTCGCGGTTCGCCGGGGCGCTCGCGACGGTCTCCGTCCACCCGGGGCTGTGGTGGCTCGCCGCTGTCCCCGTGTTCGTCGCGGCGCTGTTCGCGATCGGCGGCGACTGGACGACCGTCACCGTCCTCTCGGTCGTCGCCGTCGCAGTCCCGCTCTCTCTCGCCGCGGTCGACCACGAGCTCCGGCACGGTCTCGTCGCGTACCGCGCCGGCGACGACGCGCTCGTCGCCCGCGACCGCCTGTTCGGTGCGACGCTGTGGCGCGTCGAGTCGTGGGATGAGACCGGCTTGCGCGTGGAACGGACGTGGCTCGACCGCCGGCTCGGCACCGAGACGGTCGTGATCGAACTCCGCGACGAGGAGCACCGGGTCCCGGGGCTGTCGGACCCGGACACGGTGCTCGCGGTGTTCGATCGGCGCGCCGATCGACCGGACGACTGACTTCGCGTCGCCCTCGGGTCCGCTATCGATATCGATACCCGAACCCGAACGCCTAATTACGCCCGCGGCGGCCGTGGAGACATGGTCGCCACGCTGCCGGACCTCCTGCGACTGCTCGTCGTCCCCGTCTTCGCGTGGGCGGCGCTGCGGGACGTCCGGACCCGACGCCTCCCGAACCGGATCTGGCCGCCGCTGTACGCGTTCGGGGCGCTGCTGTTGGTCTGGGAGGTGGCGTCGATATGGCCGATCGCCGGGATAGAAGAGACGCGGTTCGCCGTCCAGGTCGCGATCAGCCTCCTGTTCGTCGCGCCGCTGGGCTACGCGTTCTGGTTCCTCGGCGCGTTCGGCGGGGCGGACGCGAAGGCGCTGATCGCGCTCGCGATTATCTTTCCCACCTTCCCGGAGTACGCCGTCGCCGGCGCGGAACTCCCGCTCGTCGAGACCCAGATCGGCGTGTTCTCGCTCACGGTCCTCACGAACACGGTGCTGCTCGGGCTCGCGTACCCCCTCGGCCTCGCCGCGGTGAACCTCGCGCGCGGCGAGCGCTCCGCGAACATGTTCCTCGCCCGCCCGGTGGCGACGGAGTCGCTGTCGGACCGCCACGGTCGGCTCTTCGAGGACGACGACGGGGAGACCCGGAGCGGGCTGGACCTGGACGCGCTCCGGATGTACCTCCGGTGGCGCGGACTGCGGCTCGCCGACGTCCGCGCCGACCCGGGCCGCCTCCGCGACCCGGAGAGCGTCGGCGAGACGTTCGAGCCGACCGACGGCGGGACGCACGTCGGCCCCCTGACCGACGGTGGGACCGCGGCCGACTCGGACGTCGAGGCCGCCTCGCAGTCGGGTCTCGGACCGGCGGCGTTCGACGACCCGTGGGCCGCCGAGCGGTTCCTCGCCGAGATCGACCACGGCGCGTACGGCACCGACGCCGAGACGCTCCGCGGCGGACTGGCGGTCGTCGCCCGGAAGGACCGCGTGCTGGTGTCGCCCGGCATGCCGTTCGTCGTCCCGATGGCGGTCGGGCTGGTCGTCGCGCTGACGTACGGCGACGCGCTGTTCGCGCTGCTCGGCGTCGTCGGACTGGTCTGAGAGAACCCCGCGGGACGGTCGTCGCGCGGCGCCGCCAGCTCCCGGCGCTGTCAGCTCCCGGCCCGGAGGTCCCCGACCGTGAGCACGCGGGTCCCGACGGGCCGTTTCACGAACTCGCCGATCTCTCGGCCGAGCAGTTCGCTGACCCCGCGCTGGGCCGACACGTCGAGGAGGCGCTGATCGATCCGGCCGTCGACGACGACCGTGTGCGGCGCCGTCTCGGCCGCCTCGACCGCGTCGAAGGCGTCGGCGGCGTCGACCTCCGCGAGGACGCCGCGGTCGTCGCCGAGCAAGCGGGCGCGGTCGCTCCCCGAGTCGACGACCTCCTGTACGTGCTCCTCGATCGATCGCGGCTCGTCGTCGACGGGGGCGTCGTCTGACGGTTCGGCCGGCTCCTCGTCGGTCTCCGTCCCCGACCCCTCGTCGGTCTCCGTCATCGGCTCCTCGTCGGTCTCCGTCATCGGCTCCTCGCCGGGTTTCGTCCCCGACCCCTCGCTGGTCTCCGCCCCCGACTCCGCTTCGGCCGTCTCCGCGGACCCGTCGTCCGCCGGTTCGGTGGCCGTCGCCTCGGCGTCGACGACGTCGACCTCGACAGAGTCGGCGCCCCCGTCGTCCCCCGCGGTCGCGGGGTGCTTCTCGACGGCCTCGACCAGGGCGCTCTCCGTCTCGTCGCTGGCCGCACCGGCCACGACGCCGTCGGTCTCCGGACCCTCGGGGTCGGGCGAACCGGGGTCGGAGGCGTCGGGGCCCGGCGTCTCGGACCCGCCGTCCTCCGCGTCGCCGCCGGTCCCTCGACCCGCGTCGTCCTCCCCGACGCCCTCTCGCCCGGCACCGCCGGCGTTCTCGCGTTCCACGTCCCCGGGACCCTCGTCGTCCGCGGCCGCCTCGCGGAGGTTGGGCTCGTCGGCGAGGGTGTCGTACGGGACCTTCCCGCGGAGCGACTCGAAGACGGCGTTGCGGTCGAGGTCCTCGACCGACTCGCCGGGCGGCGCGAACGCGACGTAGTCGACGTCGCCCACCTGCGCGAGTTCGCGGAGGATGAGCTCGCCACCGCGGTCGCCGTCGAGGAAGGCGGTGACGGTCCGGTCGGCGGTGAGCTCGGCCACCGCGTCCGGGACGTTCGTCCCCTCGACGGCGACCGCGTTCTTAATTCCGCACTCGAGCAGCGTGAGCACGTCCGCGCGCCCCTCGACGACGATGACGGCGTCGGAGTCGCCGACGCGGGGGCCGGCCGGGAGCCCCTCGTAGTCGACGATCCCCTCGACGCGGGCGGCCTCGCGGACCTCCTCGAGGATGTCGTCGCTCGCGAGGCTCGTCTCCTCGAAGCCGCCGGCGATCAGCTCCTTGGCGCGCTCGACGACCTCGCGGCGCTTCGCCGCCCGCACGTCCTCGATGCTCGTCACCTCCACGGAGGCCTGGCAGGGACCGATGCGGTCGATCGTCTCCAAGGCCGCCGCGAGGATCGCCGTCTCGACTTTGTCGAGGCTCGACGCGACGGTGACCTCGCCGAACGACTGCCCGTTCTCGGACTGGACGGAGACGTCGATCCGGCCGACCCGCGACGACTCCTGGAGGTCGCGGAGGTCCAGCTCCTCGCCGAGGAGCCCCTCCGTCTGGCCGAACACCGCGCCGACGACGTCGCTGCGCTCGACGACGCCGTCCGCCGCGATGGTGGCGTGTATCAGGTATTTCTCTGTGTCTTTCATGATGGTGAATGGTGATGATCGGGCGGCGTCGCCGCCCGTGCGCTGTTGTGCGCGTCGCCGAAAATAGTTATCGCACCCGCCTCCGTCGAGGCCCTTTGAAGAAATATATTCTACAAAAGCCAATATCGAACTCTTTTGGTAAGATTTATCCGTTCAAAGTAGTTATGATTCGACATGAGGAGACCTCGGAGAGATATCGTGTGGATTCCGACGTTCGCACTGCTCGTCGCGTTCGCGGTGCCGTGGCCGCTGTGGGGCGTCGACCGCGTCGTCGCCGGGCTGCCGGTGTGGATCTGGTGGCACGTCGCGTGGCTCGGCCTGTGTACGGTCCTGTTCTCCCGGTTCGCTCGGAGCGGCGCGTGGGAGCGCGGGATGGGGCTCCGCCCCGGCAGAGACGGCGACGACCGGGCCGCGGGCGGCGACGCGGGGGCCCCCGCCGCCGGGGGTGAGCGGCCGTGACGCTCGGGCTCTCGCTCGGGATCGTCGTCGGCTACCTCTTCCTCGCGCTCGCGGTGGGCCTCGTCGCCTACCGCGTCTCCGAGACGACGGCCGAGGACTACTACCTGGCCAGCCGGTCGATCGGGACGGTGGTCCTGCTTTTCACCACCTTCGCCACGCTGCTGTCGGCGTTCACCTTCTTCGGCGGTCCGAACCTCGCGTTCGCCGCCGGCCCGGAGTGGCTGATCGTGATGGGGACGCTGGACGGCGTGCTGTTCGCGGTGCTGTGGTACGCGATCGGCTACAAGCAGTGGCTGATCGGGAACCGCAACGGCTACGTGACGCTCGGGGAGATGCTCGGCGACCGCTTCGGCTCGACGGGCCTCCGCGCGCTCGTCGCCGGCGTGAGCCTCCTCTGGCTGTTCCCGTACGTCATGCTCCAGCAGATGGGCGCCGGCGAGGCGCTCGTCGGGCTCACGAACGGCGTCGTCCCCTACTGGGGCGGCGCGGCGCTCATCACGGCGTTCATGATCCTCTACGTCGTCCTCGCCGGGATGCGCGGGGTCGCGTGGACGGACACGATCCAGGGGCTGTTCATGCTCTCCGTCGTCTGGGTCGCCGCGGTCTGGGTGGTATCCGCCGTCGGCGGCGTCGGCGCGGC
>NZ_NHPG01000008.1:0-52994 GCF_002252965.1 Halorubrum sp. Ea1 | reverse complement strand
GCGTTCTGATGACGACGTAAGCACTGGAGGGAGTGAGCGAAGCGAACGACCGAAGCGCGTGGTTCGAGACGCCTCCGGCGTCTCGTCATCGCCGGAAATCAGAGATTTCCGGCTAGCAGTCAGAACGCAGAGCGTTCTGACGACATCACGAAAGGCGCTCCGCGCCTTTCGAACGACAACGAGCGTGCGCCGTCCTCGCGGCTGGGGCTTTGGAGGTGTTCACCGTTGATCCAGTATCAACCGTGTACCGCCGAGTGGCTGAGGATTTCGAGGTCTTCACCACGGCACCCGTAGCTTCCATTTATAAGCGATCGACTAAAACCTCTCAGTCGACCGCTCCACTGTCAACTACCTCCTATCGCTCGATTCCGCCCTGCTCTTTGATCCGCATGATGTGCCGGACGTTCAGGTAGATCTCCTCCGGGGAGGTCTGCTCTTCCGAATCGTACAGGTCCGACACGCGGTAGAGGATCGCCGAGAGCTGCTTGCTCTCTGAGCTGTCGCCGCGTACGTCGGCCGCGACCTCGCGGAGGAACGCGCGGACCTCGTCGTCGTCGGGGAACGCCTCGTCCGCCGCGTCGACGACCGGGTCCGGGACGACCGGGTCGACGCCGGCGGCGTCGAGGGGGTCGGCGGGGTCGCCGCCCGTCGCGTCCCGTTCCCCGTCGCCGTCTGACTCGCTCCGTTCCCCGCTCATCGCCCTTCGCTCACCCCGCGTCGGCGCACGACGCCGGCGTTGTTCGCGACGTTCTCCACGATCACGCGGAACGCGTCGGCGGTCTCGCCCTCGCCGAGTACCACCGGCTCGCCCTCGTCGCCCCCGGTCCGGACCGCGGGGTCGAGCGGGACGCCGCCTAGGAAGGGGAGCTCGTGCTCCTGCGCCAGCGCCTTCCCGCCGCCGGAGCCGAAGATCTCGTGGAAGCCCCCGCAGTCGGGACAGCGGAACCCGGCCATGTTCTCGGCGATTCCGAGCACGTTCGTGTCGTGTTTGCCGAACATCCGGAGGCCTTTCACCGCGTCGTCGAGCGCGACCTCCTGCGGCGTCGTGACGATCACGGCGCCCGTCAGCGGGAGCGTCTGGAGGATGGTGAGCTGGGTGTCGCCCGTCCCCGGCGGCAGGTCCAACACGACGTAGTCCAGATCGCCCCACTCCACGTCCTCGACGAGCTGGGTGATGATCTTGTGGACCATCGGCCCGCGCCAGATGACGGGGTCGTCCTCGCCGGTGAGGAAGTCCATGCTCATCAGCTTCACGCCGAAGCGCTCGGGCGGAACGATCGTCTCCCCGTCGGTCTGCGGGCGCTCCTCGGCCGACACCATCCGCGGGACGTTCGGCCCGTACACGTCGGCGTCGAAGAGCCCGACGCGCGCGCCGAGCTCCGAGAGCCCCGCGGCGACGTTCACGGCCATCGTCGACTTGCCGACGCCGCCCTTCCCGGAGGCGACCGCGATCACGTTCTTCACGCCCGGAAGAACCTGCTCGTCCGCGTCCAGTTCGTCCGGGATCGACGCCGAGAGATCCACCTCGAACCCAGTGTCGGCGAGCGCGTCCCGGACGTCCTCGGCGATCGCCGACTCATGCGGCGAGAAGGGAGCGCCGAGCGCCAGCGACACGTGGACCGTGCCGCCGGTCCCGTCCGCCTCGGTCTCGACGGCCACGTCGTTCACGAGACCGAGCGAGACGATGTCGTCCCCGAGGTCGGGGTCCTCCACGCCCGCGAGCCGCTCCCGCACGTCCGCTTCGTTCATGCCCGGAGGGAGGACGGTGGGGCGAATAAGGGTTCTGTCACCCGATCAGTCGACCCGCGTGCCGGCGTCCTCGCCGCGCAGAAACGGCGACAGCCCGTCGGCGCCGAACACGTACGCCGGCGCGTCGAGCGCCAAGAGCTCCCGCACCTTCGCCGCCATACCTCCGGAGACGTCGGTCGCGTCGCTCGCCCCGAGCGCGTCGGCGACCGCCTCGAAGGAGTCGATCGCGGGGATCACGTCGCCGTCGTCGTCGAGGACGCCCGGAACGGTCGAGCAGACGCCGACCCGTCGCGCGCCGAGCCCCGAAGCGAGCTCGACCACCAGCTCGTCGCCGGAGACGACGGTGACCCCCTCACCGGCGGTCGCGACGCCGTCGCCGTGAAGCACCGGGACGAACCCCTCGCCGAGCAGCGTCGCGGTCGAGCCGAGCGGCAGGTCGAGGTCGCCCTCGACCCCCTCTGGGCGGGCCGAGAGCGACAGCGGGTGGACCGGCACCGCGGGCACGTCGCGGTCGCGGAGCCGGTCGAGGACCGCCCCGTTTAGCGTCTTCATCGCGCCGTGGACTTCGGCCACCGCCGCCGGATCGCGGGTCCCCTCGCTCGTCGACACGCCGTGCTCGCTGGCGCGGTGGTGGCCGAAGCTCCCGCCGCCGTGGACGACGACGAGCCGGTCGACCGCCCCGTCGGCGAGGGCGTCGGCGACCGCGTCGCAGGCGGCCGCGAGCGCGTCGTCGTCGAGCGTCTCGGGCCGGTCCTTCTCAGTGATCAGGCTCCCGCCCAGCTTGAGCACGACGGGAGGCGCGGCGCCGTCGGAGACGCCGGCGGCGACGTCTCTTCCGTCCGCCTCGGTCGCCTCGCGGTCTGCGGTCACGGCTCCACCACACGAACGCCCTCGGTCGCCAACTCCGCGCGGAACGCGTCCTCGCAGCCCTGCGTGAACGAGAGCGCCGTCTCGGTAGCGTCGCTCTCGTCGAGCGCGACGATGCAGCCGCCGCCGCCCGCGCCCGTGAGCTTCGCCCCGTGCGCGCCCGCGTTCCGGGCGGCCCACACCATCGAGTCGAGCGACCGCGCCGAGACGCCGAGCGCGGAGAGCAGGCCGTGATTGAAGTCCATCAGCTCGCCGAGCTCCGCGAGCAGCTCCGCCGGCGGCTCGGCGTCGCCGGTCGGCTCCGAGCCGGAGCCGGGCGCGCCCTCGGCGACGGCGTCTGCCAGTAGCGCCTCACCGGTCCGGACGACGTCGCCGATCGACTCGACGGTGTCGGCGGCGAAGCCGTACTCCTCGCGGAGCTCGCCGACGCCGGCCACGAGCTCGCCGGTGTCGCCGGCGCCGCCGTCGAAGCCGACGACGAACGGGAGGTTCGGCGCCTCGATCGGCTCGCAGTCGTCGCCCTCGACGCGGACCGCGCCGCCCATCGTCGAGCAGAAGGTGTCGGCGCGGGAGGCCTGCCCGTCCTGCACCTCGTGCTCGGCGCGGTACGCGCGGTCGGCCAGCTCGCGGCGGTCGATCGGCTCCCCGAGCGCCCGCGTCGCGGCGTCGATGCCGGCGACGACGACGGCCGCGGAGGAGCCGAGCCCCGCCCCGAGCGGGATGTCGCTCTCGACCGTGATGTCGAAGCCGGCGTCCGGCGCGTCGGCCGCGTCCCGGGCCTGCCGCACCGCGGCGTCGACGTACCCCATCGCGGCCTCGACCAGCGGCGTCGGCACGTCGACGTCGGGGTGGTCGCCGGTGCCGCCGGAGTACTCCACCGTGAACCCGTTTAGCGAGAGGTCCTCGGCCTCGACGCGGACGTGGTCGTCCGACCGCGGTTCGGCGGTCACCGCGGCGCGTCGCTCGATCGCGGCCGGCACGGCCGGCTCGCCGTAGACGACGGCGTGTTCGCCGAAGAGGTACACCTTCCCCGGCGCTTCACAGACGGTCATACGAATCCCCTCTCTCCGGGGGCATACAGGCGTTGCGTTTGTCGGGTCGGCGTCCGGGCCCGCGGAGGCGAGACGGCGGGAGCCCCCTCCCGCCAGCTTTTCAGCATCGGCCACCGTCGCGTTCGTCATGGCGCAGATACCGTCGCTGCTCGCGCGGTCGGTCACGAACTTCGTCGACGGCGTGGCCGTCGCGATTCCGCGGCTGCTGTCGGGACTGATCTTCCTCGCGCTGGCGTACGCGACGGTGCGGGTCGTCCTCTCGCTCGTCCGGACCTCGATCGATCGGATCTACGTCGGTGACCGCGAGCTCGTCGGCGACCTCATCACCACGCTCGTGGCGGTCTTCCTGTGGTTCGGCGTCGCGCTGACGTTCCTGAAGGTCGTCGGCATGGGGGATATCGCGGCGAGCCTCGGCACCGCCGTCGGCTTCATCGCGCTCGGCGTCTCCTACGCGCTCTCCGAGATGATCGAGGACACCGTCGCCGGCGTCTATCTCCTCCGCGACCCCGACTTCAACGTGGGATACCGCGTCGAAGCGAAGGGCGTGACCGGAACGGTCGCGGCCATCGAGCTCCGGAAGACCCGGATCGACACGGACGACGGTGACCGGATCGTGATGGCCAACCGGGAGATAGAGCCGCGCTGGACCCACGACGTGCCCGACGGGGAGCAGTAGTTTCGCGGTCCGGGCGAAGGATATTCACCCAATACTTATCAATTCTGTCTGAGATATCTGCGGTATGTCATCCCAAGTAGATGCGAGCGCCGAGGAAACGGTCGACGGAGACACGACACTCGCCGCGCTTTCGCACGCGTCGGCGCTGGTCGCCTCGTTCTTGGGGCCGCTGCTGTTCTTAGTGCTCGCGGACGACGACGACGAACTCGTCAAGCAGAACGCGAAGAACTCGCTCAACTTCCAGATCGTCGTCTTCATCGCGATGATCGTCTCGGGGCTGTTGACGGTCGTGCTCGTCGGCTTCCTGCTCCTCCCGTTGATCGGACTGCTCGACCTCGTGTTGGTCGTTATGGCCACGCTGAAGGCCAACGAAGGGCAGGTGTACTCGTACCCGTACACGCCGAACATCGTCTGAGGACCGCGGAACCCCTCTTTTACCGCGATAGCAACGGAGAAAGCGACGGCTCTGCGCTTTCGAAACGTCTTAAAAGTCGAACTCGACGTCGAAGACCGGTTACAGCTCGTCCTCGAAGTCGTCGAGGGCGAAGACGGTGTCGGCGCCGCGGCGGTCGAGCGTCTCGTTGGCGAGCAGCCAATAGACGACCGACAGCGCGCGTCGACCCTTGTTGTTCGTCGGGATGACGAGGTCGACGTTCGACAGCTGGTTGTTGGAGTCGCACATCGCGATGACCGGGATGCCGACGGTGATGGCCTCCTTGACGGCCTGCGCGTCGCCGATCGGGTCGGTCACCACGACGACGTCCGGTTCGATGTAGCCGGCGTAGTCGGGGTTCGTCAGCGTGCCGGGGATGAAGCGTCCCGTGCGGGCGCGGGCGCCGATGGCGTCCGCGAACTTCTCGGCCGGGAACCGGCCGTACTGCCGCGAGGACGTGACGAGGATCTGCTCCGGGTCGTAGTTGGAGAGGAAGTCCGCCGCGGTGCGGATCCGTTGGTCCGTCGTGCTCACGTCGAGCACGTACAGCCCGTCGTCGCGGACGCGGTGGATGAACCGCTCCATGTCCTTCGTCTTCTGCTGGGTCCCGATGTGGACACCGGCGGAGAGGTAGTCCTCGACGGGGATCAGCAGGTCGACGTCGTCGTCGGGCATGACGTCGTCGTCGAACGGGGAGGCCTCCTCCTCGTCCGCCTCGTCGCCCTCGTCGGTCTCGGCGTCGGCGGGTGCCCCGTCGGCAGCCGCGTCGGCGGTCGGTTCCTCGGTCGTGTCGGCCTCCTCCTCGACCGCCGCGTCGACCGCCTCGGTCTCCGCGTCGTCGTCGAGTTCGACCGCGTCGTTGTCTTCGCTCATGCGTGGTGTGGGCCCGTCATACCGCGTCGTCCGCGATGCGGACCAGTTCGTTCAGCTTGGCGGTTCGCTCGCCGCCGACCGTGCCGGTCTTGATGAACCCGGCGTCGGTCGCCACGGCGAGGTGTGCGATGGTCGTGTCTTCCGTCTCGCCCGAGCGGTGGGAGATGACGGTCTCGTACCCGTTGCGGGCGGCGAGCTCGACCGCGTCGAACGCGTCCGACAGCGTCCCGATCTGGTTCGGCTTGATCAGGATGCTGTTGGCCGCGCCCGCGTCGATCCCCTCCTGGAGGCGCTCGACGTTGGTGACGAACAGGTCGTCGCCGCAGATCAGCGTCCGGTCGCCGACCCGGTCGGTCAGCTCCGCGAACGCCTCGTAGTCGTTCTCGTCGAGGGGGTCCTCGACGTACGCGAGGTCGTACTCGTCGACGAGGCCGGCGACGTACTCGACCTGCTCGTCGGTCGACTTGGTCTCGTCGCCGTACACGTACGCCTCGGAGTCGTCGTCGTACAGCTCGGCGGCGGCCATGTCGAGGCCGAAGCGGATCTCGAAGCCCACCTCGTCCTCGACCAGTTCGACCGCCTCTTCGACGACCTCGAACGCCTCCGCGTCCGAGATCGGGGGCGCCCACGCGCCCTCGTCGCCCTTCGCCGCGGGCACGCCGCGCTCGTCGAGCACGTCCGCGACCGCCGCGTGGACCGCGGCGTTCGCGAAGACGGCCTCCGAGACGCTCGGCGCGCCGACGGGGGCCGCGAGGAACTCCTGGATGTGGGTCGCCTCCTTGGCGTGCTCCCCGCCGCCGACGACGTTGCCGAGCGGGACCGGGAAGTTGCCGCCGCGGAACGCGCCCCCGAGGTGCTGGTACAGCGGCGCACCGAGCACGTCGGCGGCGGCCTTCGCGGTCGCCATCGAGATCGCGACGGCGCTGTTGGCGCCGATCGCGGAGAAGTCGTCCGTGCCGTCGGCCGCGCGGAGCGCGGCGTCGACGGCGCGCTGGTCGCCCGCGTACAGCCCCTCGAGACGGGGGACGGCGTGTTCGCGGGCCTTCGCGATCGACTCGCTCGCGGGGAGCTCGATCGCCTCGTACTCGCCGGTGGACGCCCCGCTGGGCGCCGCGCCGCGGCCGAAGCCGCCGGACTCGGTGAGCACGTCGGCCTCGACCGTGGCGTTCCCGCGGGAGTCGAGCACGCGACGCAGCGAGACGCTGGTGATGCGGGTCATCAGTTGGACTCCCTCCGGACCGTGAACGGGAGCACGCCCGCGTCGTACTCCTCCGCGGCGACGAGGATGGGCTCCGTCTGGTCCGTGTCGATCAGCACGGGCGCCCCGTACGACACCTGCAGCGCTCGCGCGCCGAGGATGCGTGCCTTCTCGTATCGATTGTATCGCTGTGTTGACATTGTTACTGGTACGGGGAGACGACGTCGACGAGGTCGCGATGGCTGACCATCATCCGGCGGCAGCAGTGCCGGTCGACCCCGAGTTCGTCGAGCACGTCGCCCGGGTCCTCTTCGCCCTCGCGGGCGCGCTCCTTGAACTCCTCCCAGTGTTCACCGATGACGTTGCCGCACGTGAAACACCGGACGGGAATCATCATGACTGGATCACCTCAGCGGTAGGACTTCTGGTAGCGGGCACGCGCGCCGGGTCCGCCCCACTTCTTGGGTTCGGACTGGCGCACGTCGTTGACCAGCAGCGTGCGGTCGAAGCTCATGTACGCGTCGCGCAGCTCGGCGTCGCCGAGGTGCTGGACGAGACCGCGCGCGATGGCGGTCCGCGTCGCGTCGGCCTGGCCGCTGAAGCCGCCGCCCTCGACGTTGATGTCGATGTCGACGCCGTCGCGGAGCTCCTCGCCCGCGATGCGGAACGGCTCCAGCATCTTGAGCCGCGCCTGTTCCGGTTCCACCAGCTCGACTGGCTGGGAGTTGATGCGAACGCGACCCTCGCCGTCGCGCACGGTGGCGCGGGCGACGGCCGTCTTCTTCTTGCCTGAGGTGTTAGTTACCATGTGACGTTGGCTCCCAGAGACTCGGAGATCTCCCCGAGCGTCGTGAACTTGATGTTCGAGAGGCGGTCGAGCGAGGTGCCGTCGAGGACGACGGTCTCGGCGTCCTCGTCGCGCTCGTAGGGGTTGCCCACGTAGACGCGGACGTTCGAGAACGCCTCGCGGCCGTCCTCCGTCTTGTACGGCAGCATGCCGCGGATGGCGCGCTTGAAGATCCGGTCGGGGCGCTTGGGGTAGTACGGCCCGCTGTCGGAGCCGAGCTCCGCGCGGGTGTGGTACGTCTCCATCGTCGCCTCTTCGTTGCCGGTGATGACCGCGCGTTCGGCGTTGACGACGGCGACCGTCTCGCCGTCGAGGACGCGCTGGGCGACCTTCGACGAGACGCGGCCGAGGATGCAGTCGCGGGCGTCGACGACGACGTCCGCGTCTATCTTCGCGAGACTCATCGGATCACCCGGACGTCGCTCCCTTCGGGGTTCTGTTGTACGAACTGTTCTAGCGACACCGCTTCGCCGGCCTGATCGATCTTCGTGCGGGCGGTGCCCGAGAAGTCGACGGCGGCGACGGTGACGTTCTTTTCGAGCACACCGCTGCCCAGCACCTTGCCGGGGACGACGACCGTCTCGTCTTCCTGAGCGTACCGTTCGATGCGGCCCAGGTTGACCTCAGCGTGCGTGCGCCGTGGCTTCTCCAGTCGGTCGGCGACGTCCTGCCACACGTTGGCACCGGAGTCGCGCGAGACCGACTTCAGATCGGCGATGAGGTTCTGTAGTTTCGGATTCGTCTTGCTACTCATAGCTGTCCCTCCTGAAGTGGAGAGTTAGTGAAAACGGAGTGCAGGGAGCAGGATTTGAACCTGCGGACCTCTACAGGACAGCGCCCTGAACGCTGCGCCGTTGGCCTGACTTGGCTATCCCTGCGTGCACTCCTGCGTAACCCGGCTCCCTTCAAACCACTTTCGGTCCCGCCGTCGGAACGACCCGACTCGAGTCCGAGGCGATCCGACGCGGCGTCGGATCGGGCAGCGGCGCCGCGGCTCCGTGCAGGGGCGAGCGCCGGCCGCGTGGTCTGAAGGTCCGTCATTACGTTAGACCGCGACTTTCGTCTGTAGTTCGTCCGCGCGCTCCTCGATGGAGTCGATCGCGCGGAGCAGCAGTTCCTCGACGCTGAACGACCCGTCCGTCTCGATGTGGAAGACGAACGCGCCGGGGACGTCCTCGATCGCGACCTCCTTGCCGGGGAACCGCTCCGAGAGGTCGTTGTCGAACTCGTCGGTGAGCTCTATCGAACCGTCGGGCGCCTCGATGACGCCGCGGAGGATCCGCGGCTCGTCGTCGTCGAACTCGCCGAGGTCGCCCTCGACCGAGACGCGCTGGAGGTGGCGGTAGCCGACGGAGACGCCGCCCTGGTGTTTGGCGTGCTCCTTGCCGGTGTTCAGCACCGCGTCCGCCTCGAACTCCAGCCGCTGTCCCTCCTTCAGCTCGATGATCGGCACGTTCTCGTCGGCGACTCCGACGAGCGGGTCCGCGCTCTCGATGTCGCCGGAGTACGCCGTCCCCGGTCCCTCGACGTCGAGCGCGAGGGTGACCTCGTCGCCGACCTCGAAGTCGTCGAGCGGCGTCGTCAGGGGCACCAGCCCCAGCCGAAGCCCGATCATCTCGTCGAACATGACGGAGGAGTTCTCGACGAACCGGACGGTGTCGATCGAGAACGTCGGGACGTCGGCGATCATCGCGCGGCGGATGCCGTTCGCGAACGCCGGGGTGAGCCCGCGGATAAGCACCCGCGCGCTGCGTTCGTCCCGTTCGACGTACTGGACGTCGAAGTCGTCTTCCGTCATGTCAGACTCGCTTGTTCTTTGGCGCCTTCGTCCCGTCGTGCGGGATGGGCGTGACGTCCTCGATCCGGCCGATCTCGACGCCCGCTCGCGAGAGCGCGCGGATCGTCGCCTGCGCACCGGGACCGGTGGACTTGTTGAGGTTGCCGCCGGGGCCGCGCACGCGAACGTGCACGCCCTCCAAGCCGGCGTCCTTGACGCGCTCGGCGACGACCTCCGCCATCTGCATGGCGGCGTACGGCGACGCCTCGTCGCGGTTCTGCTTCACCACGGTGCCGCCGGACGACTTGGCGATCGTCTCGGCGCCCGTCTCGTCGGTGACCGTGATGAGCGTGTTGTTGAACGACGCGTACACGTGGGCGATGCCCCACTTTCCGTCCTCGGATTCACTCATGGTTGGTTACTCCTGTGACTCCGCGCGCTCGGGGTGGAGATCGTCCGCGAGCGGGCTCGTCTCGTCGAAGGCGATGGCGCCTTCGTCGTCCACGTCGACCTTCACCGAGGGACGCGTGACGCGAGCGCCGTTGACGGTGATGTGGCCGTGGACGATGAACTGGCGGGCCTGCTGCGTCGAGGACGCGAACCCCTGCCGGTAGGCGACCGTCTGGAGACGGCGCTCGAGCAGGTCGGTCACGTCCAGCGAGAGGACCGCGGAGATGTCGTCGTTGTCGCTGAGGATACCGATGCGGCGGAGTCGCGCAACGAACTCCGCACCGGCATCCTGGGCGACGTCGACGTCACCCTGGGCCTCGCCGAGCAGGCGACGCGCCTCGCGTCGCATGCTGCGCAGCTCGGACTGGGCGCGCCAGAACTCCTCTTTGTTCTTCAGGCCGTACCGCGAGAGGAGGTCGGACTCCTCGGCGATGCGCTCGCCCTGGTACGGATGATTCGGCGTCTCGTAGCCCTTCGTGTTCTTACCGGTGCTCATTCCTCGTCACCCGCTTCGTCTTCCGCCATCTCCTCGCGGATCTCCTCGACGTTGACGCCGATGGTGCCCTCGGACCGACCCGTGGACTTCGTGCGCTGGCCGCGTACCTTCTGGCCGCGCTTGTGGCGAACGCCCTTGTACGATTCGATGACTTTCATCCGGTTGATGTCGTGACGGCGCTTCTCCTGGACGTCGGTGCCGACCAGGTGCGTCGTCTCTCCGGAGTAGAAGTCGTTCTGTCTATTCGTCATCCACGACGGGACGTGGTCTTCGAGGTTCTCGGCGATGTCGACCACCGCGTCGATGTCGCCCTCGTCGAGGAGACCGAACGTGGCGTTGCGATCCACGTCGGCCTTCTCGGCGACCAGCCGCGCCGTGCGCGTGCCGATGCCGTCGAGTTCGGACAGGCTTCGCTCGACCGTCTTCGTCCCGTCGAGGTCCGCGCCCCCGATCCGGACGAAGTACTGGAGGTCTTCCTCCTCCTCCGGCGAGTCGTCCTGTGATTCTTCCGTGCTCATGTGTTGGTTGTGGTGAGCCCTACCGGCGCGAATCCGGCGGTGCTCGGTCCGTTCGAGCGTTGCGGCGGGGATTCGAACCCCGGAGGCAGTGACGCCACAGAGTTAGCAACCCTGCGCCTTGGGCCAGGCTTGGCTACCGCAACTCGCGTCGTATCGTCGCCCTCGTGGACTCGGGACCCGGCGCCCCTGCAGTTCGTGCATCCGTACGGTCCCGCCTTCGCTACTTAAACATCACGGAAGGGCGGAGCGAATGCGCCCGGTTCGCACGGGTGTGAGAGGGTATCACGGTGGAACGGGGAGTCGCCGAGTCTGTCGCGGTCGGGCGGCTCCTTCCGGTCGCGACCGTGCGGCACCGTCCAGTGGAGATTGTGCGGCACCGTCCGGTGGAGGTCGTCGACCGCGCGCCCCGGGGGTTCCGTTTGGCGTACTGTTTAGTGGATGCCGCGGGTGCATCGACGCATGAAGGCCGTCCAGTTCGGTTCCCACGGCGACCGCGACGTGATCGAGTACGGCGAGTTCCCCGACCCGGAGCCCGACCGCGGCGAGGTCGTCGTCGACGTCAAGGCGGGCGCGCTCAATCACCTCGACATCTGGACCCGTCGCGGCCTGCCCGGTGTCGACCTGGAGATGCCCCACATTCCCGGCAGCGACGCGGCCGGCGTCGTTGAGGCGGTCGGCGAGGGCGTGACGCGGTTCGAGCCCGGCGACCGCGTCGCCGTGAGCGCCGGCGTCTCCTGCGGCGAGTGCGAGTTCTGCCGCCACGGCGAGGAGTCGCTGTGCCCCTCGTTCCACATCATCGGGGAGCACGTCCGGGGCGTCCACGCCGAGAAGGCGACCGTCCCGAGCGAGAACCTGGTCCCCGTCCCCTCGGGCGTCGACTGGGAGGTCGCCGGCTCCGCCTCGCTCGTCTTCCAGACCGCCTGGCGGATGCTCCAGACCCGCGCGGACATCGAGGCGGGAGAGAAGGTGCTCGTGCTCGGCGCCTCCGGCGGCGTCGGCCACGCCGCGGTCCAGATCGCCGACCACGCGGGCTGTGAGGTGTTCGCGACCGCCTCCAGCGAGGAGAAGCTCTCGCACGCCGAGGCGTGCGGCGCCGATCACGTCATCGACTACGAGGCGAACGACTTCGCCGAGGAGATCGCGGGGCTCACCGGCCGCCGGGGCGTCGACGTCGTCGTCGACCACGTCGGCGAGGCGACCTACCCGAACTCCCTGAAGTCGATGGCGAAGGGCGGCCGGCTGGTCACCTGCGGGGCGACGACCGGACCGAACCCGGACGCGGAGCTCAACCGCATCTTCTGGAACCAGCTCTCCGTCATCGGGTCGACGATGGCGACGCCCGGCGAGGTCGACGACGTCCTCGAACTCGTCTGGGACGGCACCTTCGACCCGGCCGTCCGCGAGACGCTTCCGATGAGCGAGGCCGCGCGCGCCCACGAGATGATAGAGAACCGTGAGGGCTTTGGCAAAGTAGTGATTAAACCGGACAGTGAGCTCTGAGACCGACGCGGACGGGAGCACGGGCGGCTACGTCCACGTCCCCGACTCCGAGACCGACGGCGAAGGCGAGGGCGCCGTGGGCGTCGCCGACCCCGCCGCGTCGGAACCGGGCGCGGGCGATCCGGGGACCGACGAGCCGACCGCCGACGGCTTCGGCCGACGGGGATGGGCCCTGACGGCCGTCCTGTTCACCTGCGTCCTCGTCATCCCCGGCGTCATCTACCTCTACCCGTACGCCGCGGGCTGGTTCGGGCTCCCATTCTTCGCGACGTACCTCGCGCTCCCGCTCGTCCCCGCGGTCCTGCTCGGGCTGGTCGCCGTCTGGTCGATGACCGCGGCGACGCGAGACCGGTAGCGAGGGCGACGCGATCTCCCGACGCCGCCGGCCGCGAGCGCCGAACGACAACCGTTTTGAACGACACCCGCGCAGTAGCGATATGTTGATCACCGTCTCCGGCCCGCCGGGCAGCGGGAAGAGCACGAACGCCGCGGGACTCGCCGGTCGACTCGGCTTAGAGCACGTCTCCGGCGGCGACATCTTCCGCGAGATGGCGGCCGACCGCGACATGACGCCGGTCGAGTTCAACGAGTTCGCGGAGGAGGACCCGCAGTTCGACCGCAAGCTCGACCGGCGCCTCCGGGAGATCGCGACGACCCGCGACGAGTTGGTCCTGGAGTCGCGGCTCGCCGGGTGGCTCGCCGCCGATCACGCCGACTTCCGGTTCTGGTTCGACGCCCCGCTCTCGGTCCGCGCCGAGCGGATCGCCGACCGGGAGTCGAAGCCCGTCGACCGCGCGAGGACCGAGACGAGGCGTCGCGAGGACTCCGAACGCAAACGGTACGGGGAGTTCTACGGCATCGACATCGACGACCTCTCCATCTACGACGCCGCGTACAACACCGCCCGCTGGAGCCCCGACAGCTTCCTCGACGTGCTCGTCGCCACCGTCGAGGCGTACGACCCCGATGACGACGAGGGGAAGGCGCCCATCGAGGGCGTGACCTACGACTTCTGAGCCGCGACCGCACGCAATCTCCCAATGACCGACACAGCCGACGACACACCCGATCCCGCGGACGACCCCCTTCGGGCACCGCCCGGCGAGCGCACGGTGCCCGAGCTGCTCCGATTCGGCGTCGTCAACGTCGACAAACCCGCAGGCCCGTCTTCCCACCAGCTCTCGGCGTGGGTGCGCGACGCGATCAACGACGCCCTCGCCGCGCTCGATCCCGAGGGCGAGCCGATCGACGGCGTCGCCCACGCCGGCACCCTCGACCCGAAGGTCACCGGCTGTCTGCCGACGCTCACCGGCGACGCGACGAGGGCGGCGCAGGTCTTCTTGGAGGGGACGAAAGAGTACGTCGCCGTCCTCGAGCTCCACGGGTCGCCCCCGAGCGACTTCCGCGAGGTCGTCGGCGAGTTCGAGGCGCAGATCTACCAGAAGCCGCCGCGGAAGAGCGCCGTGACCCGCCGGCTCAGGACTCGAACGATCCACGACCTCGACGTCCTCGAAGTCCGGGACCGGCAGGCGCTCCTCCGTATCCGGTGTGAGTCGGGGACGTACGTCCGGAAGCTGTGTCACGACGTCGGCCTCGCGACGGGAGTGGGCGCCCACATGGGCCACCTCCGCCGGACCGCCACCGACCCGTTCGACGACGGCGACCTCCACGCGCTCCAGGACCTCGTCGACGGCCTCGCGTGGGCTCGTGAGGGCGACGAGTCGCTGCTCCGCGAAGTCGTCCGGCCGGCGGAGGACGCCCTGGTCCACCTCCCGTCGGTGACGGTCGCGCCGTCGGCCGCGCGGAACGTCGCCACCGGCGCGCCGGTGTACGCGCCCGGCGTCATCGACGCGGACGCGGACGCCCGATCGATAGACCCGTCGGCGGGATCCGACGACCGGCCGCTCGTCGCGTGCCACACGCCCGACGGCGTCGCGGTCTGTCTCGGCCGGCTCGTCGGCGACCCCGACGCCGAGTCCGGCGTCGTCGTCTCGCTGGAACGCGTGCTTTTATAATCGCGCCGTCGCGGGTCGGGGTATGGACGAGAGCGAAGGGAGCGGGCCCGACGGCGACGATTCCGAGGACGGCGACTCCGGTGAGCGCGGCGGTCGACCGGTCTCCCTCGGCACCGCGAGCGCCGCCCCGGGCGAGGTCGCCCGGGGGTGGTTCGAGGTCGCGGAGCTGCCGACGGGCGCCGCCGAGCGGCTCCCGGTCGTCGTCGCGAACGGGTCGGGAGACGGGCCCGTGCTGTGGCTCACCGGCGGCGTCCACGGCGACGAGGCGACCGGCGTCGCCGTCGTGCAGGACGCCATCGCGACGCTCGCAGAGGACGCCCTCGCGGCGCTCGCCGGCGCGGTCGTCGCGGTACCGGTCGTCTCGCCCGCCGGTCTCAGACGGAACTCGCGCCACACGTACTACGACGACGAGGACCCGAACCGTCACTTCCCGGACGCCGACGCGGAGTCCGCGCGGCCGCCGAAGCTACAGGAGCGGATCGACGCCAGGCTGTACGCCGCGATCACGGGCGAGACGGTCGAGGGCGCCGTCGAGGGTCCGGCGAGCGCGGGCCGCAACGGGTCGGGCCGCGAGCCGGTCGACCCCCCGGTCGCGGAGCCCGCGGGAACGGGCGTCGTCGCCGACGCCCTGATCGACTGTCACACCGCGGGCGTCGCCAGCGAACCGTTCGCGATCCGCGACCGCGTGCTGTACGGGGAGCGCCGCAGCGAGGACGACGCGGTCGCGCTCTCGGACGAGCTCGGGCGGCTCGTCGACGCCTTCGGCTTCCCGACGCTGCGCGAGTACCTGGCCGCGGAGTACGTCGAGGAGAACCTGCAGCGCTCGACCGCGGGCGCCGTGCTCAACGAGGCCGGAATCCCGGCGTTCACCGCGGAACTCGGCGCGCACAGCGTCGTCGACGACGCGCTCGTCGAGGCCGGCGTCGCGGGGGTGTTCGCGGTCGCGGTCGAGATGGGGATCCTCGCGGCCGAGGACGTTCCGGACTCCGTGGGGAGGCCGATCGACCGCCCCACCCCCGCGCCGGTCGAGTTCCCGGTCCGTCGCTTCCGCGGCCCGACGACCGACGTCTCCGGGCTGATCCGTCACCGCGTCGCCGCGGGCGACGCGTTCGCAGGGGGCGACGTCCTCGCCGACGTGGTCTCGGCGACCGGTGAGCGCCGCGGGACCGTCCGCGCCGACCGCGACGGCTACGTGCTCGGCCGCGCCGAGGGATTGGCGGTCTACGAGGGCGACCCGATCGGGAACCTCGCGGTACGCGACGACGGCGACCTCGTGGTCCCGCGCGAGGACGACGACGAGTGAAGCGAAGTCCTTAATTACCGCACTCTCATTTCTCCGCGTGCAGACAGGGACCGTGGGGTAGTGGTATCCTATGCGGATGGGGTCCGTATGACCTGAGTTCGACTCTCAGCGGTCCCACTTCGACTTCTCAAACAGTTAGCGGCGCCGCTGTCGCCGAGAGGCCCTCTCAGACCCCTTCCACGAGCCGTTCCAGCTGTTCGGGCGGCACCGCGCCCCGGGCCGTGCGTCCGTCCTACCTGAACGTCGGGACGCCGGAGACCGCCGCGTCCCGCGCGTCGGAGAAGTCGCTCCGGAGCCGGTCGCGCCGCTCCTCGTCGGCGATCGCGGTCCGTATTTCGTCGGCGTCCAGCCCCGCGTCCTCGGCGAGGTCGGCCAGCACGTCGGCGTCGCCGATGTCCCGTCCGTCTACCCAGAGCGCCTCGAATATCGCCTCGTCGAAGTCGGGCCACCGGTCCCGGCGCTCCTCGCTCACGTGCAGCGAGGCGACCTGCGCGTCGAACGAGTCCACGCGCTCGGGGAGGTCGTCGAGGTCGAGCATCGCCTCGGCGTCGTACCGATCTCGGAGGCGGTCCACGTCCCGTCGGACCCGCTCGAAGTACTCGTCGTCTTTCCCGTCGTCGATCGAGTGGATGACCTCGCCATCGGGACCGCGCTTGTGCCTCCGGCGGTCGTACGGGTGCCAGTCGATATCGAGATCGCGCTCCCGCGTCTCCCGGTACGCCGCCAAGGACCGGCGGCCGAGGTAGCAGAACGGGCAGACGTAATCCGACTAGATCGTGACGACGGCCTCGTCCGAACTCATTACCGCGGGCGGTCGGGTGCCGACTGAATTCCGGTACCGGAGGGTCCGACCGGACCCGTTACGACAGGAAGTCGGTCAGGTGCTCGGTGAACGCCGCGGGCCGGTCCTCCGGGACCCAGTGGTTGGCCTCGAGGCCGACGAGTTCGCAGGAGTCGATATCGGCTTCGAGCCGCTCGGCCCACTCGATCGGCTGGAACTCGTCTTCCGTCCCCCACAACAGGAGCGTGTCGGCGGTCACGTCTCGGGGGTCGATCTCCGTCGTGTGGCTGGTGTTCGTCGCGCTCGCGTTGCGGACGACGCTCGTGACGCCCTCCTCGCTGGCCCACGGCGCCGTCATTCCCTCGAGGAACGCCTCGTCGTGGTCGTCGCCGAGGAGCGTGTCCCGAAACAGCGCGTCGAGCATCCCCTGCAGCTCCTCAACGCTCGTCTCCCGTGCCGTCTCGGGGAGGCCGAGGTCGGTGATCGTCCCGATCGGCCACGAGTCGTAGGCGACGGAGTTCGACAGCACCAGCCGGTCGACGGCGTCCGGGGTCCGCACCGCGTAGCGCAGCCCGACGCCGCCGCCGAGGTCGTGGCCGACGAAGTCGATCGCGTCGAACCCGAGTTCGTCGACGAGCCCGCGGACTGCGAGCTCTTGGGCGCGGATCGACCGGTCGAACCCGTCGCGCATCGCCGACCCGCCGTAGCCGATCATGTCCGGTGCGATCGCGCGCCGCTCGGTCGCGATCGCCTCGAACTGGTCGCGGAAGAGGTACGAGTTCGTCGGGATCCCGTGGAGGAACACGACCGGATCCCCCGTCCCCTCGTCTCGGTACGCCATCTCGACCTCGTGGTCGTCGACCGCGACGGTCGTCCGCTCCTGTGCGTCCGTCCAGTCGGCGTACGTCGTCGTCATCGCGGTTTCACCTCCGTGGGGGTTCGGCCCAATGGGAGAAATGCGTGGTGCGTAGTAGCAGCGATACGCACAACCGGGCGGAGCGCGAGCGGGGACGCCGTCGCCCCGGGGAAGCGCCCACCGCCTCCCACCGCTCCGGAACCACTAAACGCCGCACCGACCTACCGCGGGTAATGGCTGATTGGACGGAGAAGTACCGCCCGAGCACCCTCTCGGAGGTCCGCGGCAACGACAAGGCCCGCGACGCGTTCGCGGAGTGGGCTCGCTCGTGGGACGACCACCGCGAGGCCGTCGTGCTCCACGGGAGCCCGGGCGTCGGGAAGACGAGCGCGGCCCACGCGCTGGCGAGCGACATGGGCTGGGAGACGGTCGAACTGAACGCCTCGGACCAGCGCACCGCCGACGTCATCGAGCGCTTCGCGGGGCGGGCCGCCCGCAACGCCACCCTCGGCGGGAGCGCGGCCGGCGGCGGCGCGACCGGCGGGGACACGGCCTCCCGCCAGCTCGTCATCCTCGACGAGGCCGACAACATCCACGGCAACTACGACCGCGGCGGCGCCTCGGCGATCACGAAGCTCGTCAAGGAGTCGGGCCAGCCGATCGTCCTCATCGCCAACGACTACTACGACATGGCGCGCGGGCTGCGCGACGCCACTCAAGAGATCGAGTTCCGCGACGTCTCCGCGCGCTCCATCGTCCCCGTCCTCCGCGACGTCTGTCGCAAGGAGGGAATCGAGTTCGAGTCCGACGCGCTCGAGCGGATCGCCGAGCGGAACCGCGGCGACCTCCGCGGCGCGATCAACGACCTGCAGGCGGCCACGGAGGGGCGGGACTCGATCGCGATCGAAGATGTGGTCACCGGCGACCGCGACAAGGCGCTCGGGCTGTTCCCGTTCCTCGACGCGGTCCTCAAAGAGGAGTCGGCGGAGGAGGCGCTGCAGTCGGCGTACGCCGTCGACGAGACCCCCGACGACCTCACGAAGTGGATCGAGAACAACGTCCTCGACGTGTACGAGCCGTCGGAGGCGGTCCGGGCGTACGACTTCCTCGCGAACGCCGACGTGTGGCTGGGTCGCGTGCGCGCCACGCAGAACTACACCTACTGGCGCTACGCGACCGACAACGCGGCCGCCGGGGTCGCCGCCGCCCGCGACGGGGAGAAGGGCGGGTGGACCCGCTACGGTCGCCCGCAGTTCTGGAGCTCCTCGGACGCGACCGCCGACGAGGTGGTCGGACAGATCGCGGCCGCCAGCGGCTGCAGTATCGCCACCGCTCGCCGCGAGGTGCTCCCCTTCTTGCAGACGGTCACGCACCACTGCAAGCCGCGCGAGCTGACGGTCGCGATGGCGGCGGCCTACGACCTCGACGAGGCGGGCGTCGCCTTCGTCACCGGCTCCGGCGAGTCGACCAACAAGGTCGCGTCGATCGTCGAGGACGCGCAGGCGCTCCGCGAGGATCGGATGGAGGACCACGCCGAAGGCGCGTTCGCCGGCGGCGCGCGGGCGGCGGAGGCCGACGACGCCGACGCGGGGGCCGCCGGCGCCGCCGCCGCCGAAGGGCCGGCCCCCGGCGCGAGCGGCGGGACCACTGACGACGCGGCCGGGGGCGACCCAGTCGACGCCGGCGACGCGGACGGCGGCGACGGAGACGAAGAGGACGACGGACAGGCCGGGCTGAGCGACTTCTTCTGAGCACGCCGTCGCCGCTCGCGGCGCTACGTCGGCGGCGAGCCGCCCGGTTCGGTGGCGACGCTCTCCCGGTCCGACTCCGTCGAGTCGACCTCGTCGACGCTCTCGACGCCCGCGAACTCGAACCGCGCCCCGCCCGCTCGGCCCTCGGTCACGGACACCGACCAGCCGTGGGCCTCCGCGATCCGTTCGACGATCGCGAGCCCGAACCCGGTGCCGTCGTCAGCCGTCGTGTGGCCGGGCTCGAAGACGGACTCGCGCTCCGAGGGGTCGATTCCGGGGCCGTCGTCCGCGACGTAGAACCCGTCCGAGAGAACCCCGACGAGGACCCGGAGCGACCCGTCCGCCGGTTCGACGCTCCCGCTCGTCGCGTCGCCGACGTCCGCGTCGCCCTCGCCGGACACCTCGCCGGGCGAGCAGTCGTCGGACGCCCCGTGTTCGATCGCGTTGCGGAAGAGGTTCTCCAACGCCTGTCGGAGTCGGCTCCGGTCGCACTCGACCGTCGGAAGCGGGTCCTCGACGACGAGCGCGGCCTCGGGGCCGGCTCCGACCGTCCGCCACGCGGCGTCCACGACCGCCCGGAGGTCGACCGTCGCGGTCTCCTCGACGGTGTGTCCCTCGCGGGCGAGCGCCAGGAGGTCGGAGATGAGGTCGTCCATCCAGTCCAGCGCGTCGTGGGCTCGGTCGAGTCGCTCGTCGGCCGCCTCGCCCTCGAACTCCTTCGCCAGTTCGACGTTCCCGACGGCGACCGAGAGCGGGTTCCGGAGGTCGTGGGAGACGACGCTGGCGAACTCCTCCAGGCGCTCGCGCTGTCGCTCCAGCCGGCGGCGACGCTCGTCTCCCTCGCCGGCGGGGAGGAGGTAGCCGACGACGTCGCCGTCCCCGTCGCGGCGTCCGCACTCCCGGACCCACAGGGGGCCGTCGCCGGTCACGAGGCGGTATGTGACGTCGACGTCCCCGCCGTCGAGCGCCGACCGGAGGCGCTGACGGTCCGCCTCGGCCGTCGCCTCCAACCAGTCGGTCCGTGGGAGGGCGTCGACGTCCAGCCGCGACTCGCCGCCGGCTTCGACGACGAATCGGTCCGGATCGCCGTTGGGGCGTCGATAGGCGACGCCCGGTCGGCGCTCCATCGGTAGTGACACGTTTCGATCGCTATCGTATAGGATATTAAACCTTACTTAACTATCAGTTGTCTGACTGTCGGTATCAATCTCGGTTCGTATGAAATCAAGGCGTAACGTGGCGAAAATAGCATTTTACCCCGATTTATTGACATCCGCAGCAAGCAGATCGGACTTTTATATCAAGTAGAAAATGCGTGTCTGACGGTGTAAATCGGGGGTATCCGGAGCTATCCGAGCCGACCCGAGGCGCCGCCCCCGGTTCGGGGCTATCCGAGGCCGGGAGGGTTTACCACGCTCCGTCTCCTCTCGACGGCTATGCGCGCGGCGATCCTTCGCGAGTACGGCGAACCGCTGGCGGTCCGCGAGGTACCCGCCCCCGAACCCGGACCCGACGAGGCGGTGGTCCGCGTGGCGGCCTGCGGCGTCTGTCGGAGCGACTGGCACGCCTGGATGGGCCACGGCGAGTGGGCCGACGACCGCGTCCCGCGCGGGCAGGTGCTCGGCCACGAACCCGCGGGCGAGGTGGTCGCAGTCGGAACGTCCGTCGACCGCTTCGAGCCCGGCGACCGCGTCGTCGTCCCCTTCTCGCTCGGCGACGCCACGTGCCCGTACTGCCGCCGGGGGGCCGGCAACGTCTGCGCCGATGGGCGGGCGCTCGGCTTCGAGGCGGACGCGCCGGGCTCGTTCGCGGAGCGGGTCGCCGTCCCCGCCGCCGACTACAACCTCGTCGAGCGCCCCCCGTGGCTCGACGCGACCGCCGCGGCCGCGCTCGGCTGCCGGTACATGACCGCCTACCACGCGCTCGCCGAACGGGCGGGGTTGTCCGGCGGCGACGCCCTCGCGGTCCACGGCTGCGGCGGGGTCGGGCTCTCGGCGGTCCAGATCGGCGACGCCCTCGGCGCCCGCGTCGTCGCCGTCGACGTCGACGACGACGCGCTCTCGCTCGCGAGCGACATCGGCGCCGACGCCCTCGTGAACGCGGCCGACGCTCCCGACGCCGAGGCCGACGACTCCGTCCCGGACCGGGTCAGGGACCTCACTGACGGCGGCGCCGACGTCTCCGTCGACGCGCTCGGGATCGCCGAGACCTGCCGCAACTCGGTCCGCTCCGTTCGGCCCCGCGGGACCCACGTCCAGGTGGGACTGACCACCGAGGCCGAGCGCGGCGAGGTGTCGCTCCCGACCGACTGGATGACCCGCTGGGAGGTGTCGTTCGTCGGTTCTCGGGGCATGCCGCCGACGAGCTACGACGACCTGTTCGCGCTCGTCGAGGCGACCGATGTCGACCCCGGCGCGCTCGTGAGCGACGAGATCGCGCTCTCTGCGGTCTCGGACCGGCTCGCCGCGCTCGGCGAGTACGACGTGCACGGCGTCGAGGTCGTCACCGACTTCGAGGGGTAGGCCGTGCGCGCGGCCGTCAGCGCCTCACTCCTCCCGTTCGACGCCCAGCCCGGGAATGGCGACCGCTCCCTCGACGCGAGCCATCAGCTTCGACGCGGTGAGCACGAGCGCGAGGTACGTCACGCCGGTCACGACGAAGATGAGCGTGTACCGGAACGTCTCGGAGGCGATCTGGTCGGCCCGGTAGTACAGCTCCGGCACCGTGATGAACGCCGCCAGCGACGAGTACTTGATCAGGTAGACGAACTCGTTGGTCCACGACGGGATCGCGTAGCGGAGCCCCTGCGGGAGCACCACGTAGTAGATCGTCTCCAGCTTCGAGAGCCCGATCGCGCGGCCGGCGGTGATCTGGCCCTCCTCGACGCTCTCTAAGGCGCCGCGGATGTACTCCGCCTGGTAGGCGGCGCCGTTGAGCGTGAACCCGAGGATCGCCACCCACACCACGTTCCGCGGGAAGACGCCCGAGAGCGCGCCGGGAACGTAGCTCGCGAGGTTGAGCCCGTAGTAGAGCACGAACAGCTGGGCCAGCAGGGGCGTCCCGCGCAGCAGCTCGGTGTACCCGAGCGAGAGCCACGAGGAGAACCGACCGTACACCCGCGCCACGGCCAGCGGGACGGCGATGAAGAACCCGAGGACGAGGCTCACGGCGGTGATAACGACCGTGAGCCACGTCCCCCGCGCGAGGTCCGGGGAGAGCTCCACGACGAACGCGGCGTCGCTCGCGTAGGCCGCGAGCCCGGGGAGCGCGGCGAGCGTCGCCTCCACCGCTCCCGCCGGAACGAGCGGCTGCCCGACCGGAACGAGAACGCCGCCGAGCCACCGGTTGACCCAGCTGACGACGAGCCAACCCCAGAACAGCGCGCCGGCGGCGACGAGGAGGAGCCGACCGACCGAGCGGTCGGCGGCGGCCACGCGTTCCCGGACCGTCGCGGGTCTCGTCGCGCTCGCCATCAGTCGTGACTCTCGATCCGTTCGAGGAAGCGGCCGGTCCGCTCCTTCTCGGGTCGTTCGAACAGCTGTTCGGGCGGCCCGCGCTCGACGACGTGGCCCTCGTCGAGGAACACGATCTCGTCGGCCACCTCGCGGGCGAAGCTCATCTCGTGGGTGACGACGAGCATCGTCATCCCCTCGTCGACGAGCCCGTGCATCACCTCCAGCACCTCGCCGATGAGCTCCGGGTCCAGCGCGCTCGTCGGCTCGTCGAACAGCATCAGCTTCGGCTCCATCGCCAGCGCGCGGGCGATGCCGACCCGCTGCTGCTGCCCCCCGGACAGCTCGGCGGGGTAGGAGTCCATCTGGTCGGCGAGCCCGACGCGGTCGAGCTGCGCGGCCGCCCGTTCCCGGGATTCGGACTCAGAGAGCCCGAGCACCCGGCGGGGACCGAGCGCGACGTTGCCGCGCGCGGTTAAGTGCGCGAACAGGTTGAACCCCTGGAACACCATGCCGACCTCTCTGCGGAGGTCGTCGACGTCGATGTCCGGCGAGAGCACCTCTTCCCCGTCGAGCCGGATCGACCCCTCCTGCGCCTCGGCGAGCCGGTTGACGCAGCGCAGCATCGTCGACTTGCCGGAGCCGGACGGGCCGATGAGGACGGTCACGTCGCCGCGGTCCATCTCGAAGGAGACGTCGTGGAGCACCTGCTCGTCGCCGTACCACTTCGAGACGTCGGTCACGCCGAGGAAGTCGCCGTCACTCACGCCGACTCACCCTCCGGGATCGCGTAGCGGGTGCCGAGGTAATCGAGCGCGCGGTTCGTCGTGAACGTGAGGACGAAGTAGATGGCACTGATGAAGAGGATGACTTCGAGCACCGCGGTCGTCTGCTCCGAGAACAGGTCGTATCCCCGGGTCAACAGCTCCGCGAGCCCGATCGCGAAGACGATGCTCGTGTCTTTCAACACGATCGTGAACTCGTTTTGGAACCCCGGGATCGACCGGCGCAGGGCCTGCGGAACGACGACGTACCGGACGGCCTCGAACCGCGAGAGCCCGATCGAGCGGCCGGCCTCCAGCTGGCCGGCATCGACGCTCGACAGCGCCGCACGGAAGATCTGCGACTGGTAGGCCGCGCTGCGGAGGCCGAGCCCGAGTATCCCGGCGGTGACCGCGGAGGATATCGAGGCGACCCCGAGGTTGATCTGCGGGACGCCGACGACGAAGTACATCACGATGAGGATCACGACGATAGGCGTTCCTCGGAGGACGATCCCCGCGGCGTTGACGGCCCGTTCGAGGTAGCCGTCGCCGTACACCTCGACCGCGCCCGCCGGGAAGCCGACGAGGAAGCCGAGGAGGATCGAGGCGAATGTGAGCCCGATCGTCAACAGCGCGCCGACGCCGAGGTAGTCCGCGTTCCTGAAGACGAACTCCCAGTCGGCGGCCTCGCCGACGAACGGCCAGTTTAGGGCCGCGGCGCCGAGGCTCTCGACCGCGGCGAGCGCGAGCGTCCCCGCGGCAGACATCCTACTCTTGCCCGAACCAGGTGTTGGTTATCTCCTCGTACGTGCCGTCCTCCTGTACGGTCGCGAGGCCGTCGTTCAGCGCCGACTGGAGCTCCGACTCGCCCTGACGGAGGCCGAACCCGAACCGCTCGCCGGTCTCCTCGACGAACGCGACCGTCACGTCGCGGTTGGCCGCGAACGTCTCGGCGACCGGGTTGTCGACGACGACGGCGTCGATGTTGCCGTTTTCGAGGTCCTCGACGGCGAGGACGTAGCTGCCGTACGTACTGGCGTCGTCCTCGGCGATGACCCCCGGTTCGACGAGGTTCGACTGCACCTGGTCGGCACCGGTCGTCCCGGACTGCGCGCCCACGCTGACGCCCTCGAAGTCCTCCCAGCCCGACGGCTGGAAGTCGCCGCCGTCGCGCACGAGGATCGCCTGGTCCGACTCCCAGTACGGGTCGGAGAAGGCGATCGTCTCCCGACGCTCGTCGTTGATCGTCATCGCCGCCGCGATCACGTCGATCTCCTCGTTCTGCGTGAGCGCCGGGATGAGCGAGCTGAACTCGAAGGTGGCCCACTCGCCGATCTCGTACTCGGTCTCTTCGACGACCGCCTCGAGCAGATCGATGTCGAACCCGACGAGCTCGCCGTCCTGCTGCATCTCGAACGGCGGGAACCCCGGCGCGGTACCGGGCGTGATCGTGGTGCCGCTTCCGCCGTCGCCGAGGCACCCGGCGACGCCGGACAGCCCGACTGCGCTGGCGCCGCCGGTCAGCTTCAGATACGTCCGACGACTCACGTCGGTCTCCGTTCGATGTGACATACCGGTGTGAGAACGGGGACTGATTTCAACCTTTCCTCCGCGAGCGGGACGCCTCGTCCGCCGTCGGCCGAGTCCCGCCCGATCGATCGGGCGGGACTCGGCCGCGGAGGGGGGTCCGACGTCGGTCCGGTCAGTCGCCACCGCGGTCAGTCGCCGCCGATCGGTTCCGTCGCGGTGCCCGCGCCGTCGGCGCCGCGGGCGACCCACGCCGCGCCCGCCGCGAGCGCGACCGCGACGCCCAGCGCGGCGAGATTGATCCGCTCCCAGCCCGCGGTGTACAACACCAGGTCGCGCCCGAGGAGGAGCGTCGCGACGAGCGCGGCCATCGCTCCGGCGGCGAGGAGTCGGACCGTGGCGGCCGTGGACCGACTCACGCCCGCGTAGCCCGACCGGACCGCCTCGGTGGCGAACGCGACCGTCGCGACGAGTCCGAGATGCCCCGCGAGCCCGGTCGCGTAGAAGCCGGCCTGCGCGCCCGGCGAGTACGTCACGAACGGGACCGCCCGCGAGAACACCGCGCTGGCGACGATCCCGACGAGTCCGACGGTCGCCGCGATCCGGAGGAGCCGCGCCGACCCCCCGCCGCCGCCCCAGATGGTCGTCAGTCCGAGCAGCGTGAAGATCGTCAGCGCGACGATCAGGTGGGCCGCGTGCGTCGAGACGGTGTAGCCGCCGGGGACGAGCCCGCCGACCGTGACGGTGATGGCGCCGACCGTGATCTGGAGCGGGAGGATGGCTACCGCGAGCGTCGCCGCGAGACGCGTCCGGCGGTCGAAGCTACCGAGCCACGTCCAGCCGGCGGTCCCGATGATGAGGAACCCGGTGATCATCGCCCACGCCCGGTGGAACCACTCGATGAAGTCCGGGTTGATCGTCAGCGCGGGGATGAGCTGGTCGGAGCAGAGCGGCCACTGGGCCTCGCACGCCAGCCCGGAGCCGGTCGCCGCGGTGTAGACGCCGAGCGCGAACAGCGTCAGCGTCATCCCCGTCGTCGCCGCCGCGTATCGTCTGAACGTCAGCCACGCGGGCCGAAGACTCATTGATCGAGTTCGGGCGCGAGCGCACTTAGACCGTTCGGAGGCTCCACGTGGACGGGAAGACGAATCGGCCAGAAGCCGGCGCCACGATTTATAAATAGGAACGCGGTGGCGCGTGCCGAGGAGCGCCCGGAGGGCGCGACTCGCTCGCGCGAGGGAGTCGGCCGCCCGAAGCAACGCGGAGGGCGGCCGACGAGGTTGGGGAGGCGTGAGGCGGCGGTGCGGTTGCGGTCCCGCGAGCGAAGCGAGCGGGAGCACGGAAGTCGCAGCACGCGCAGCGAACGGAGTGAGCGAGCAGGACCGTCTTCCGGCGGTCGGGTGGGATTCAAAGGGGCAGTCGCGATTCTCGCGAGCAACGCGAGCGGGAAGACGGGAGACGAAGCCTCCCGGAAGGACGAAGCACGACGACGGAAGCAGCGTGGCGCTACGCGCCACGGGCAGCCGGCGGCGAAGCCGCCGCCGACACCACAGCGAGGGAGCGAGAGCGACCGAGCGAGGAGCGCAACGAGTCGCGCGAGTCCTCGCGGCTGGGGCTTTGGGGTGTCCACCGTTGATTCCAGATCAGTCGTTTATAAGTAAGCGGCTGGGGGTTCGGGAGCGTTCACCGCCCCACCGACGGAAACGATATATAAGTGAACGTTCGAACCGACGGAATCGCAGCTCCTCGTTTCGTCTTACCCCGACAGTTCTCGTTTCGCTCGCCGCGCCCGCTCGGACATCTCCTCGTTGCCCTCGACGTCGGCGAGGGTCTCGACGGCCTCCAGGTTCCGCACCGCGTCGTCGAGGAAGGAGAGCACGTCGCCGGTGTACGCGTACACCATGTAGTCGTCAGTCATCACGTCCACGATCGCCTGCGGGCCGAGCCCCTCGGCCCGAAGCTCCAGCACGTATCGCATGAACTTCTCCTCGGGACAGCCGCAGTAGGGGTTCGCCTGACAGTCGCAGTCGAGGAAGTCCTCGGCGAAGTCGAGGATGCGGTCGCGGGTCGTGGAGTCGAGCTTCGAGAGCCCGTCACCGGTGAACAGCATGTCGAGGGTCGCGCCGGCGAAGGCCCCCTTCGGGACGTTCGCCTCAAGCTGGGAGGCGAGCTGCCGGTGGTTCTTCACGTAGATCTTGTCGGTGAACGCCACGGTTATCGTGAGATACGCCGGCTGGCAGTAAAAACGGCGTGGTCGCCGTCGCCGTCGGTGAAACGGTCGTCCGAGGCCGAGCGCGGCCGGTCACCGACCCGGGTCGAGCGCGACCGATCACCGGCCCGGGCCGAGCGCGACCGATCGCCGAACGGCATCGGGTCACACGCCCGTCCGGGAGTCGTAACGGTTATTTATCAAAGCGGGGTAGATATCGACGCGTGTCCGGGTTAGGGTAGTGGACTATCCTTCAGCCTTGTGGAGGCTGAGACGCGGGTTCGATTCTCGCACCCGGACCTTCTCACGACGACCGCAGGGAGGAGTGACAAGGCCGGATGGCGAAATTGAATCACGCGAGACGAGCGGAGCGAGTCTCGCCTCGGGTTCGATTCTCGAACCCGGACCTTCTCACGACGACCGCAGGGAGGAGTGACAAGGCCGGATGGCGAAATTGAATCACGCGAGACGAGCGGAGCGAGTCTCGCCTCGGGTTCGATTCTCGAACCCGGACCTTCTGGCGGCGAGCGACACTCCGAGCCGCGAGGCTTCGCGGAGAACCGAAGCGGAGAGGTCGCCTGGCTAGAACGCGACGCGCTCGCCGTCTTCGGGGACCGCCACGCCCTCCGCCTCCGACCGGAGCTCCTCGCGCGAGAGCAGACAGTGGTTGATCGCCTCCATGTGGACCACGGCGACCGCCGCGTCGGTGGCCTCGCGGACGGCGGCGACGTCGTCGACGCCCATCGTGATCGGCGGTCCCTGATTGAACCGCGCCTCGCCGCCGTTGAGCACGACGGCGTCCGGCTCGAACCGGTCCAGCGTCTCCGCGACGGGCCCGTACCAGACCGTGTCGCCGGCGACGTACAGCGTCTCGTCGCCGTCGAGGACGAAGCCGGAGACGGGACCCATCTTCTCGGCCAGTTCCCCGTGGCCGTGGCGACCGGGGGTCCGGTGGAGGTCGACGCCCGCGAACGACGCCGCGTCCTCGACGGGTCGCACGTCGGTGAACCCCTCGTCGACGAACGCGTCGGCCTCGCTCGGCTGGCAGAACACCGGGACGTCCGGATCGAGCGCCTCCGTCGCCGCGTCGTCGAAGTGGTCCGGGTGGCGGTGGGTGACGATCACCGCGTCGTGCGACAGGTCGACGTCGGGCATCGGGACGAGCGGGTTGGCGCGGTCGTTCGGCGTGTCGTCGATGGGCGGCAGCGCGCCCCGAGACGCGACCAGCGGGTCGACGAGGAAGGTGCTCCCGTTCACGGTCGCGAGGACGGTGGCGTTGCGGACGAGAGTGACGCTGAGGTCGGGGGCGGACATACGGGTCCGTTCGGCGAGCGCGCGGTTGTGGCTTGCGGCGGGACAACGCCCCCCGCGGCGTCGCTCGAAGGTCCGGAGAAGCCCGAGCGCCAACCGGGCCGGCTCTGAGCGGACGGAGATGGCGCCCTCGGAGCGGGAGAACCGTCGGCCTAGCCACCGCGACGCGACCGTCAGCACCGCGTGGCCGTCGCCCGGAGTGGCGGTTCGATAGGCCGCGCCAAAATCCGTTCACGGCGCCGGAGTCGCCCGAACTGTTCGCGTAACGCACCGTGTATTTATGTGCCGGACGGGCGTCGTGTCCCCCGTCATGTACGGACGTGAGTCGCCGTGAGACGCCGGAATCGTATCCGAGCGGGAACCGGGGCCGACGCGGCCGGTGTCGCGGGCGGTCTCGCGGGCCGCAGGCGGCGCGACGGACCGCCGCTCAAGGAGGGGTTCGAGCACGACATGGGCGACCGGGAGGCGGACGCGACTCACGGCGTCACCGACCCGTCGGTGCGCGTCGAGGCCCGATGACCGCCGAGAGCGACGCGGACGAAGCCGCCGCCGACCGACCCGACCGGCCCGACGCCACCGACGACTCCGCCGGCACGATGCGCGGACGGGCCGGGGAGAGCCGGCTGAAGCTCTGGCTCCTGTTGCGGGCGAACCGGCTCGTCGTCGCCGGGGCGCTGACGGTCCTCGTCTTCGTCGTGTCGGTCGCAATCGCCGCGGGAATCTCCCCGTCTCTCGCCGCGAAGGTCGAGGCGAAGGACCCGATCGAGACGCTGTTCTCGGCGATGATCACGGCGATCGTCACCGGGGCGACGCTGGTGGTCACGATCGGTCAGCTCGTACTCACGCAGGAGAACGGTCCGCTCGGCGACCAGCGCGATCGCATGGACGGCGCGCTCGCGGTCCGGGAGACGGTCGCGGAGCTCCTCGGCTCGCCGGCGCCGACCAATCCGGCCTCCTTCCTCGACGCGCTCCTCGGCGTCGCGTCGGAGCGCGCCGACGCCCTCCGCGAGTCGGTGCGCGACCGTGACGCGGGTGGGACGGGCGAGACCGACCGTCCCGACGAGCCCGCCCTCCGGGAGGACGTCGACGAACTGGCGTCGTCCGTCGGCGAGAGCGCCGACGCCGTGCGCGACCGTCTCGACGGCACTCGGTTCGGCTCCTTCGACGTGGTGTTCGCCGCGCTCGACTTCCCGTACGGCCGCGAGATAGCGCACGCGGAACGCGTCGCCGCCGACCACGGCGAGGCGCTCACCGACGACGAGCGCGACCTCCTCGGGGACCTGACGGAGGCCCTGTCGCTGTTCGGTCCCGCCCGCGAGCACGTGAAGACGCTGTACTTCCAGTGGGCGCTGATCGACCTCTCGCGGCTGATCCTCTACGCCGCGGTGCCGGCGCTGGTCGTCGCGGGCGCCATGGTCGCGGTCGTCGACGTCGGGACGTTCCCGGGGCGCACGCTCGGGGTCGACCACCTCACGCTGGTCGTCGCGGGCGCGTTCGCGGTCACGCTGCTCCCGTTCTCGCTGTTCGTCTCCTACGTGGTCCGCGTCCTCACCCTCGCGAAGCGGACGCTCGCCATCGGACCGCTGGTGCTGCGGGACACGGAGTAGGCGAGCGCGGCCGCTCTCCGGGGGAGGAATGTCGCCCGCAACACTAACGACCGGTCTCATCTCCGGCGGCGTGCCGCGTCGACCGGGAAACCCTCGTGGCGGGCGGTCGCCTGCGCGGCGACGGGCGGGTCGCGTCAGCGACCGGATGTGACGCGCCTGGGTTCTCCGCGCTGTCATCGCTCCCATCGGGGAGTACTCGGGCGGGGACTGAGGGCGCGCGTCCGACGGTAGCCGGCGGACGCGTTTAAAAGGTCCGCCGCGCGCTCAGTCGTCCTGCTCGGTGCCGGCGACGATCACGGCGCCGCTCTCGTCGTCCTGCCGCTCCGACACGGAGACCGGGTCGATCCCGCGCCGGGAGGCGTCGAACTCCGAGAGCAGGTAGACGAGGCCGGCGAGCAGGAGCGCGCCGAACGGGAGCAGGGCGAGCGGCGTTACCCGGGTGACCCCCCAGACGACGAGCAGGAGGACGACCACGGCCGCGACCGTGACCGCGTAGTAGATCTGCGTGCGGACGTGGTCGATCAGGTCTGCGCCGGTGAACGTCGCCGAGAGGACGGTCGTGTCGGAGATCGGCGAGCTGTGGTCGCCGAAGATGGCGCCCGAGAAGATGACGCCGACCATCGCCGCCACGAGCGTGTGGCCCGCCGCGCCGCCGCCGCTGATCTCCCACGCGATCGGGATCGCGATCGGGGTGACGATCCCCATCGTCCCCCACGAGGTGCCGGTCGAGAACGCGATGAGGCCGGCGACGACGAACACGAGCGCCGGCAGGAGGGAGGCCGAGACGGAGCCCACGGCGACGTTCGCGACGTAGGCGCCGGTGCCGAGCGCGTCGATCGCCTCGCCGATCCCCCACGCGAGCACGAGGATGGAGGCCGCGGTGAGCATGATCCCGAACCCGTCGATCGTGTACTCGGTCGCGTCGCCGACCCCGAAGATGTCGTAGGCCCGTCCGAGGACGAACCCGCTGGCGACCATCGCGAACGAGCCGATCATCAGCGCGACCTCGTAGGAGGCGTTGAGCGCGGCGTCCCACAGCCGCCCGCCGGCCGCGCCGAACTCGCCGGCGAGGAGGTCGCCGCCGAAGCCGACCGGCGAGAACTCGCCGGACCACAGCGCGGTCCCGATCGTCACGGCGATCAGCACCGCGACGGGCACGAAGAAGTTGGCGAGCCGCGGCGTCGACGCCGGGGGATCGCCGAGCTCGCCGGCGACGTCCTGCATCGGCACCGCCTCGTCTCGGGTCACCTTCCCGGCGGTCCACGACCGGTGTTCGGCCGTGAGCATCTCGCCGTAGTCGCGGCCCGAGCCGACGATCAGGAGGACCATTACGATCGCGAGGATGGCGTACATATTGAACGGGATCGAGGAGACGAACACCTCGAAGGTGCCGGGCCGGTTCGCCGCCGCGACCCCGGCGGAGTCGTACCCCTCGGCGATGAGCGAGAGTTGGAACGCGACCCACGAGGAGATCCCCAGCGTCGCCACCGGCGCGGCGGTGGAGTCGACGATGTACGAGAGCTTCTCGCGGGAGATCCGGAGGCGGTCGGAGACGTCCTTCATCGCCGACCCCACGATCGCGGTGTTCGCGTAGTCGTCGAAGAAGAGGACGATCCCGAGCCCCCAGGCGACGAGCCCGGCCTGTCGCTGGGAGTCGAGGCGGTCGAGCGCCCAGTCGCGGACCGCGGCGGTGCCGCCGAGGTTCCACACCATGGCGACGCCGGAGCCGAGAAGCAGGGTGAACACGAGGATCGTCGCCTGAAACTCGTCGGAGACCGCCGCGACGATCCACTCGAACGTCTGGACGATCCCGAGCCCGCCGGTGACGATGACGGCCCCGGACCAGATGCCGAGGAACAGCGAGAGCACCGCCTTCCGGGTGATCACCGCGAGGACGATCGCGAGCAACGGCGGGGCGACGGACAGCGCTCCGAAGTCGGTCATGGCCACCACCACTCACGCGAGAGTATTTAATACCTCCCCGACACGAGAGTTGACGTATCACCGGAAATATAACTCATAGGCGAATTTACATAGCTGTATATTCGCTGTGAGCGACCGTTCGTCGATCGGTGATCGCTCTCGACGATGGATCGTCGACCGGCTCGGTCGACGCTACGACGGCGGTCACCGCCCGCGGCCGGCGGAATCGGCGCGTATCCGAACGCACTTACGTCCCTGTGACCGACCCACGCGCAATGTCTGTACGAGTCGGCATCCTCGGCGCCACCGGCGCCGTGGGTCAGCGGTTCATCCAGTTGCTCGACGATCACCCGACGTTCGACCTCGCGGCCGTCACCGCGAGCGCGGACAGCGCCGGGAAGACGTACCGCGAGGCCGCCAAGTGGCGCGTTGACACGCCCATCCCGGAGAGCGTCGCGGAGATGACGGTGACGGAGACGACGCCCGCGGGGATCGCGGACGACGACGTCGACCTCCTGTTCTCCTCGCTCCCCTCTGGAGTCGCCGCCGAAGTCGAGCCCGCCTTCCTGGAGGAGGGGTACGTCGTCTCCTCGAACTCCTCGAACGACCGCATGGCGGCGGACGTCCCGCTCACGATCCCGGAGATCAACCCCGGCCACCTCGACCTGATCGAGGTCCAGCGCGACGAGCGGGGCTGGGACGGCGCCCTCGTGAAGAACCCGAACTGCTCGACGATCACGATGGTGCCCACCCTCGCGGCGATCGACCGGTTCGGCCTAGAGAGCGTCCGCGTCTCCACGCTACAGGCGGTCTCAGGCGCGGGCTACTCCGGCGTCACCTCGATGGAGATCCTCGACAACGCCATCCCGCACATCGGCGGCGAGGAAAACAAGATGGAGACGGAGTCGCGGAAGCTCCTCGGCGAGTTCGACGGCGCGGAGGTCAACCTCCACGAGGCCGACGTCGCCGCCTCCTGTAACCGGATCCCCACCCTCGACGGTCACTTGGAGAACGTCTTCGCCGAGTTCGCCGAGGACCCCTCGGCCGCGGACCTCCGCGAGGCGATGCGCTCGTTCGAGGGCGTCGGCTCGCTCCCGAGCTCCCCGGACCAGCTCATCAAGGTGTTCGGCGAGGACGAGCCGGAGCGCCCGCAGCCCCGCCTCGACCGCACGTACGCGGACGGGATGGGCATCGTCGCCGGCGGCGTCCAGTCGACCGACGCCGGCGCGAAGTACAACTGCCTCGCACACAACACGATCCGCGGCGCGGCGGGCGCCTCGCTGCTGAACGGCGAGCTGCTCGTCGAGGAAGGGTACGTCTAAGCGAGCCGACCCGCGACCGTCAGAAACTTACTTCTCCGCGTTCCGCTCCCGACGCTATGTCAGAGACGACCCTCGAACGGTCCCTCCGCAGGGGCGTCGCCGTGCTCCTCGTCCCGCTGTCCGGCGCGACGACCCTCCCCGAATTCGTCGAGTCCGCGCTGCCCGGAATCTCGAACGTCCTCGGCGCCGCGCTGTTCGTCGCGGCCGTCGCGTACCTCGTCGTCAGCGTCGGCGGACAAGTGGTCTCGGCGGCCGACACCCCGCTGTAGTCGAACGGCGAAGCGAGGGACCGGCGGTCGCCTCCGGCGACCGAAGGCTTCAACAGCCGCGTCTCGGATTCGGCTCACATGGTGGACAAAGACGTCGTTCGTCGGGGCTACGACGCGCTCGCGGAGACGTACGCCGCCGACCGCGGTCGGGAGGGTCGCGGGAGAGCGATCCTCGCTCGGTTCCGCCGGTCGCTGCCCGAGTCGGCGCGCGTCCTCGACGCGGGGTGCGGGCAGGGAGCACCCGTGTTGCGCGACCTGAGCGCGTCTGCGACCGCGACCGGGCTGGACGTCTCCCGAACGCAGTTGGAGTTGGCCGCCGAGAGCGTTCCGGACGCGTCGCTCGTGCAGGGCGACGTGGCCGCGCTCCCCTTTCGCGCCGATTCCTTCGACGCGGTGACGGCGTACCACTCGCTGATCCACGTCCCGCGGGACCAGCGCCGACGGGTCCTCGAGGAGTTCGCTCGCGTGCTCGTCGACGGCGGACGGCTGCTCCTCTCGGAGGGAACGGACGAGTGGGCGGGGACGAACCCGGACTGGCTCGACACCGGCGTCGAGATGCAGTGGTACATCGCCGGGGCCGCCCGGACCCGCGAACACCTTCGAGAAGCGGGCTTCACCGTCGAGGCCGAGCGGGAGGCCGCCGACTCTCTAGACGACGGGAACGAGGGGCGGTGGACGTTCTTCGCCGCGGAGCTGGGGAGGTAGGCGGAGCGAACGGAACCTCACTTCCCTTCGAACTCCGGCTCGCCGTCGCCCATGAACGCCGTGACGCCCTCCATGAGGTCGTCCGTGTTCATCACGTGGCCGAAGCCCATCGCCTCCACCTCCAAGCCCGCCTCGCCGTCGGTGCGGCCGGCGTGCATCGCGCGCTTCGTATACTTCTGGGCGATCGGCGGGCCGGCGGCGAGCGACTCGGCCAACTCGCGCCCGCGCTCGGCGAGTTCCTCGCCGGGGACGACCTCGTTGACGAAGCCGTAGTCGGCCAGCGTCTCGGCCTCGTAGCGCTCGGCGGTGAAGATGATCTCCTTCGCGCGCCCCTCGCCGACGATCCGGGCGAGGCGCTGCGTACCACCCCAGCCCGGGAGGAGCCCGAGGTCGTGCTCGGGCTGGCCGAGCTCGGAGCGGTCGGAGGCGATCCGCATGTCGGCCGCGGTGGCGAGCTCCATCCCGCCGCCGAGGCAGTAGCCGTCGATGGCGGCGACGACGGGGCTGTCCGACGCCTCTAGCTTCCCGAACGTCTGCTGCCCCTGCCGCGAGAGCTCGACGGCGCTTATCGGCTCCGCGCCGCCGGCGGCCATGCTCTGGACGTCGGCGCCGGCCGAGAAGGCGCGGTCGCCGGCGCCGGAGAGGAGGATCGCCCGTACCTCGTCGTGCTCGTCGAGCCGGTCGATCGCGTCCGCGAACTCGTCGAGCAGCTCCCCGCTGATCGTGTTCATTCGGTGCGGGCGGTCGATCTCGACGTGACCGACCCGGTTCTCGACGGAGACGTTGAGCGTGTCGTAGTCCGCGAGCGCGTCGTCGCCCTCGGCGTCTTCCCCGTCGTCGGTCCCGCCGTGGAACCCGCCCGCCTCGGCGGCCTCGCGCAGGTAGTCGGTCGCCTCGTAGCGCGCCTCGCCGGTCTCCTCGCGGAGGTCGTCGAGGACGTCGACCAGCTCGTCGAGCCCCTCGCCGTCGGCCAGCTTCGCGGGGCCGTCGGGGAAGCCGGCACCGAGCATCACGGCGCGGTCGATGGCGGGCGCGTCGGCGACGTCGTTCCCGATCAGCCCGGCGACCTCGTTGGCCATCACGGCGAGGAGCCGCTTCCGGACGTCCCCGTCGATCGCGTCCGAGGGGATCTGCGCGCCCTCGCCGTCCTCGTAGTCGTAGAAGCCCGAGCCGGTCTTCTTCCCGAGCGTCTCCGCCTCGACCTTCTCGACGAGCAGCGGGCAGGGGCGGTACGCCTCGCCGAGGGTCTCGTGCATGTAATCCAGCACGTGGTACCCCACGTCGATCCCGACCTGGTCGGCGAGCTCGAACGAGCCCATCGGGAGCCCCATGTCGAACTTCGTCGTGGAGTCGACCGCCTCCATCGTGGCGTCGCCGGACTCGACGATCCACGCCGCCTCGTTCATCAGCGGGACGAGGATTCGGTTGACGATGAAGCCGGGGCTGTCCTTCCGGACGCGGACGGGGGTCTTCCCCATCGACTCCGCGAGCCCCTCGATCAGTTCGAGGGTGTCCTCCGAGGTGTGCTTCCCGGAGATGACCTCGACGAGGTCCATCCGGACCGGCGGGTTGAAGAAGTGCATCCCGCAGAAGCGCTCGGGCCGGTCGGTGACCTCGGAGAGCTCGGTGATCGAGAGGCTGGAGGTGTTGGTGACGAAGACGGCCTCTTCGGGCGCGTACTCGACGACCTCGTCGTACACGTCCTTCTTGATGGCCATCTTCTCGGGGACGACCTCGACCACCACGTCGGCGTCGGCCAGCGACTCCTCGAGGTCGACGTACGCCTCGACGCGGTCAAGCGCCGCCTCGGCCTCGTCGTCGCCGATGCGGTCCTTCTCGGCGAGCTTGCCGAGCGACCACTCGATCTGGTCGTAGCCGTCTTGGACGAACTCCTCTTCGATGTCCCGCAGCGCCACGTCGTAGCCGGCGAGGGCGGCGACCTCCGCGATGCCGTGGCCCATATTTCCGGCACCGAGCACCGTCACGTGCTGGACGTCTTCCAGTTGCATACGGCAACGGTCGGAACCGTCATGGTTGAACGTTTCCATCTTCCAAACGGGAAACCCAAGGTAAGTTTATATCGGGTCCGACCCGCGGGCCGACGGGGTCGTCGAGAGCGTAACCGCGGCCGCGACCGAAACGGTCGGGTGGCTCCGGCCCGAACCCCGGACCGATGGACGACCGAGTCGCGGCGACCCTGCGGGAGGACCCGACGATGGCGGCGCTTATCGACCGACACGGTCGGCTCGCGATCGAGCCCGCGGCCGACGAGTTCGCGCGCCTCTGCACCTCGATTGTGAACCAGCAGCTCTCGACAGCCTCCGCGGCGGCCATCCGCGAGCGGTTCCTGGACGTCCTCGGCGGCGACCCGACGCCGGACCGCGTGCTCGCGGCCGACGAGGGCGCCCTGCGCGAGGCCGGGCTCAGCGGGACGAAGGTCGAGTACCTGCGCGCGACGGCCGAGGCGTTCCGCGACGGCGACCCCGACCTGACCCGCGAGGGGCTGGCCGACGCGAGCGACGAGGCGGCCGTGGGCCGGCTCACCCAGATCCGCGGCGTCGGCGAGTGGACCGCGCGGATGTACCTGATCTTCGCGCTCGGACGCGAGGACGTGCTCCCGCTCGGCGACCTCGCGGTGCGGAAGGGGATCGAACAAGTGTACAACGATGGGGCGGAGCTGACTCGGGGAGAAATGCGGGAGATCGCCGAGGCGTGGCGCCCATACCGGAGCTACGGGACGCGGTACGTCTGGGCCGAGTACGAGTCGTGAGCTGTTGCCCCCGGTTCGACGGTGGATCGTTCAAACGTCCCAGCCGCTCGCTTATAAATAGGTGATTGCGGAGTAACGGTGAACACTTCCAAAGCCCCAGCCGTGAGGACTCGCGCGACCGCCGGAAGACGGTCCTGCTCGCTCACTTCGTTCGCTGCGCGTGCTGCGACTTCCGTGCTCCCGCTCGCTTCGCTCGCGGGACCGCGACCGCCCCGCACCTCACGCCTCCCCAGCCTCGTCGGTCGCCTGCGGCGACCGACTCCCTCGCGGTCTCCTCGCGGTCGCCGGTGGCGACCGCTCGGAGGCGCGCCACCGTGATTCCTTAAATAGTCGACCGCGAACCCGTCTACTCCTCTTCTTCGAGGATCTCGCCGGCCTCGGTGCGCTCCGTCTCGTCGGTGTCGGCGCGCCGTCGGACGTCGACGCGGTAGTCCGTGAGGATGTCGCGGCCGAGGAGGAGCGGGTACTCCATGTGGCCGCGGTCCTCGACGCTGGCGGTGACGGTGTGCTGGTTCCCGCCGATACCGATCACGAGGTCGACGACGGGGCGGGCCTTCCCGCCCTTCACGCTGCCCGACTTCACGCGCGTCATGCTCTTGATCGGGCCGGCGCCGATCTCGGCGGCGAGCTGGGTGTCGATGCTCGTCCGGGTCGCGCCCGTGTCGGACTTCGCGAGCGCCTGCGTGGAGCCGGAGGTGCCGGTGACGACGACCTCCTCGATGTAGCCGATGTCGGGCTGTTCGGTCGGGCTCGGCTTCGGGGCGGGCGCGCAGGAGGGCCGCGAGTCGTCGAGCGTGGCCGCGATGCGCTCGACCTCGTCGTCGTCGACCTCGCCGCCGACCGTCTCGATAGCGAGCCGCGCGATGTGGGGGGCGGGGCTCGTGCCGGTCGCCTCGTAGAGCCCTTTGAACCCGGCCGTCGGGTTCACTTCGAGGACGTACCAGCCGTCGTACCCCTCGACGAGGTCGACCCCGGCGTAGTCGAGGTCCATCACGTCGGCCGCGTACAGCGCGGTCTCGGCGGCCTCCTCGGGGATGTCGTCGGTGGCGTCCTCGACCGCGCCGCCGAGCGCGACGTTGGTGCGCCAGTCGCCCTCGGGCGCGTAGCGGTACATCGAGCCGACGATCTCGTCGCCGACGATGTACACGCGCAGGTCGCGGTGCTCCTCGTCGTCGCGGTCGATGAGCTTCTGGAGGAACGCCTGTCGGTTGCCCACCTTCGGGTTCACCCGCTCGGTGAGGTCGACCTTCCACGTGCCGCCGCCGTGCGTCCCGATCGCGGTCTTGTAGACGCCGACCTCGCCGAAGCGCTCGCGCCCCTCGTTGAGCCGGTCGTTCGAGAGTGCGAGCAGCGCGTCGGGCACGCGGATGTTCCAGTCCGCGAGCGTCGCCGCCGTCGCGAACTTGTGGATCGACGCGAGCACGGCGTTCGGCTCGTTCAGCATCGGCCTGATGCGCTCGAACGTCGTCGCCAGCCCGAGCAGTTCGGCGGGCTGGTCGGTGTTCGACAACAGCAGGCGGTTCGCGATGACATCGACGGCGGGCTCCACCGAGACGTCGCCGTCCTCGACGCTGATCGCGGCGTTTTCCTCGCGGAGCCAGACGGGCTCGTGCCCCAGGTCTTCGACCGCGTTGCAGATCGCCTTCGTTTCCTTGCTGTTGTGCAGCGACAGCACTCCCACCCGGACCGGGTCCGAACTCATGCCCACACCTGCGTGGCCCCGGGTAAAAGGTCGCCCGATCGGTGAGGGTCGGCGGCGACAGGGCGAAGACATCGACCGGGGACGCGCACGGTTATTGCTCCGGCGACCGAACGCGGACGCGTGAGCGCTATCGTCAGGGCGTTCGCTCGACGCCGCGCGAGGGTGTTCTGCACCGCACGTCGCGCCGACGGCGGTGGGACCGCCGACGCGCTCGAGGCCCTCGTCGGCGAGGTGCGCGCGGACGAGACCGACCCGGCGGAGAGCGCGCGACGCGTGCTCCGAGGGGCGGCCCCGAGCGGCGGCTTCGAACTCGTCCGCGGCGGCGAACCGCTGTCGGTCTCGGACGGGGCGACCGACCGGACCGTGTACCCGTTCCTGTTCGAGGGCGCCGGCGGCGCGGGCGACGACGCGGCGGCCGACCCGATGGCCGTCGACGGCGAGTGGCTGTCGCCGACGGCGTTCCTCACGCGCGAGGCGGCGCCGCGGCTGTGGGAGAGCTACCGCCGCGTCGCGCCCGACGTCGACCTGCTCCGGACCGACGAGACGCACGGCGCCGCGTGGCTCTCCGTCCGGGCGCTGGAGGTGGTCCGCGACACGGCCGGCGCGGTCGCGTTCGGCGCCCTGGACGGCGGGGTCGAGCGGATCGCGGACCGTGCTCGCGTGCTCCGCCGCGCCCGCCCGAGCATGGTCGTCGTTCGGAACCGGGTCGACCGGGCGATGATCGGCTCGGACCGGACCCCCGAAGCGATCCACGACCGCGCCGTCGACGCGCTCGACGACGCGCTCGACGCGGACCGCGAAGCCGCAGAGCGGGCCGCGGCCGCGCTCGCGGACGCGTCCGGGAAGACGGCGACGCTGTCGCGGTCCGGAACCGTCGCGCACACGCTGCGTCGGGTCGGGCGCCCGGTCGTCGTCGGCGAGTCCCGACCGAGCCGCGAGGGGGTGGCCGCCGCGGAGGGCCTCGCCGCCGCCGGCGTCGACGTCACGCTCGCGACCGACGCCGCGCTCCCCGGTCTCGTTCGTGAGAGTGAGGTGGGGTGCGTCCTGCTCGGCGCCGACCGGGTCCTGCCCGGCGGCGACGTCGCGAACAAGGTCGGGTCGTACCCGCTCGCGCTGGCGGCGGCCGAGGCCGCGGTCCCGGTGTACGTCGTCGCCGCCGCCGACAAGATCGCGACGGCCGACGAGGTCGTTCGGGAGTCGGGCGACGCGGCGACGGTGTACGACGGCGACCGCCCGATCGGCGTCGCGAACCCGATCTTCGAGCGCGTTCCGGGGGATCTGTTGACCGGGGTGATAACCGAGGACGGCCCGCTGGATCGGGCGGCGATCGCGGAGCGGGCGCGGGAGCACGCGTCGCGGGCCGAGTGGGTGACCCGACGGGGCCCGTGACCGGAGACCGCCGGTCCGGCCGCGGGGCGACCGGGTCGTCATATATATACCCCCCGCCCTGCTCCCTCGTGACATGAGCGACGATCGGATGTTCACGTACAACGGCGGCGCGGTGCCGCCGGGCGAGACGCAGAACATCCGCTACGGGATCAGCGAGACCTACCTCGGCGACCCGGTTCGGATCCCAGTGACGATCGTCAACGGCGAGCGCGACGGGCCGACGGTGTTCCTCACGGCGGCCGCGCACGGCGACGAGCTCAACGGGATCGAAGTGGTGCGCGAGGTCGCACACGACTGGGACCTCTCGTCGCTGTGCGGCACCCTCGTCTGCCTCCCCGTCCTCAACGTCCCCGGATTCATCGCACAGCAGCGGTACCTCCCGGTGTACGACCGGGACCTCAACCGCTCGTTCCCTGGCGAGCCCGGCTCGACGAGCTCGAAGCGGATGGCGAACCAGATATACTCCAACTTCATCGAGCCCTGCGACTTCGGGCTCGACTTCCACACCTCCACGCGGGGCCGGACCAACATGCTCCACGTCCGCGCGGACATGGCCGACGCCGGCGTGCACCGCCTCGCGATGGCGTTCGGCTCGAAGGTGATCATCGACAGCGACGGGGCGACCGGCACCCTCCGCGGCGAGGCGACGGCCGCCGAGATCCCCACGATCACGATCGAGATGGGCGAGGCCCACCGCTTCCAGCGCCCGCTCATCGACGACGCCCTCGACGGCGTGCGCTCCGTCTTCGCCGAGTACGGACTGCTCGAGACCGACACGGTGCGGTGGCCCGGCTGGCGGACCATCGTCGCCGGCGCGGGCGAGAAGACGTGGCTCCGCGCCGACTCCGGCGGCATCGTCGACACCCACTTCGAGAGCGGGTCGCTCGTCCGCGAGGGCGACCGGATAGCGACGATCACCAACCCGTTCAAGGAGGACGCGGTCGGGGTCGAAGCCCCCTTCACCGGACTCCTCATCGGACTCTTGGAGAACCCCGTCGTCTACCCCGGCAACCCCCTCTGCCACCTCGTCGAGATCGACGAGGCGGTCCGCCGCGCGATCGAGACCGGGGACTCGCCGACCCCGGTGGGGCAGCCGGAGTCGTCTGAGCCGTCGGAGCCGGCGGACTGAACCGTCGGAGCCGAGGGAGCCGGCGGACTGAACCGTCGGAGCCGAGGGAGCCGGCGGACTGAACCGTCTGAATCAGCGGACTGGGCCGCCTGACGACGCGGTCACGTCACGGTTGTCCCACCGAGCCGTCCGCGGTACGCGACCGCGACGGCGGCGACGACCGCGAAGAAGCCCGCGAGGAACGCGACCGGCTGGAGGAGGACCCGCTGGGCGACCACCGCCCCCGGCTCGCGCGCGACGGTCCGCGTCCAGAACTCGTAGCGCTCGCCTCGGTAGTCGACGATCACCAGCCCGTCGCCGAGCGTCGGCTCAGCGGGGTACGACAGCGAGTCGACGCGGGCGTCCGGTTCCCCGACGCCGAACCCGCCCTCGGCCTCGCGAGCGCGGTCGAACGCCTCTCGGGCCTCGGGGGTGAGGTCGCCGTAGTCGACGACGTCGCCGTCGCTCAGCCCCTCGGCGTCCACCCCGGAATCGGCCACCGACGACCCGCCTTGGACCGGCTGCACCGTATGGGTGTACGCCGGATCGGGTTCGCCGACGGCCACGGGGAGGTACAGCGGGTTCGCCATCAGGAGGACGCCGACCGCGAGGAGGCCGGCGGCCGCGAGGCGGGATACCATTCGTGACTCCCTTCGGCCGGGCCGGGCTTGAGGGTTTCCGCGCTCGCCGTCCGTCGGAACGGCGGATCCGCGGGAACGCTTTTGCCGTCGACGTGACAATCGCAACGTGTCCGGACCAGATCCGGACGGGTGATCACATGAGCGAGCTCAGACTATCGAGTACGGCGTTCGGTGACGGCGAGCGCATCCCCGAGGAGTACGGCTACGCGGAGCGGAACGTGAACCCGCCGCTGCGGATAGACGGCGTCCCCGACGAAGCGGCGGCGCTCGTGCTCATCGTCGACGACCCGGACGCGAAGGAGCCGGCGGGAACGGTGTGGGACCACTGGCTGGTCTGGGACATCGACCCCGGTCGCGAGGCGATCCCCGAAGGCTGGTCGCCGACGGCGGCGACCGAGGGGCAGAACGATTTCGGCGAGCACGGCTACGGCGGGCCGAATCCACCGGACCGCGAGCACACCTACCGGTTCCGGCTCTACGCGGTCGACGAGCCGATCGGCCTCCCGCCGTCCGCCGACAGGGAGGACCTCATCGACGCGATGACCGGGCGGATCGTCGCCAAGGCCCGGATCGAGGGGACGTATCCGCCGTGACGGGCGACGGCGGGCGTCGGAGCCGCAGCGACCTCGCGACCGAGTCCTATATTCCGTCGCGGGCGAACCACCGACCATGACCGAGGACCTCGACACGCCGGTGCTGGACAACCACCTCCACCTCGACCCGCGCCACGGGCGCGGGATCGACGCCGTCGAGGACTTCGTCCGGCTCGGCGGCACCCACCTGCTCGTCGTGAACAAACCCTCGTGGCACCTCGGCGTCGAGCCCGACGAGCCGGCCGACTTCCGGCCCGTCTTCGAGGAGACGCTCGACGCGGTCGCGGCCGCGACCGAGGTCCTCCCGGGCCGCGCCTGGCCCGTCCTCGGCGTCCATCCGGGCCTGATCAGCCGGTTGGTCGACGAACGCGGCTTCGCGCCCGAGGCGGCCCGCCACCTCATGCAGGGCGGCCTGGAGGTCGCGAGCGAGTTCGTCGCCGACGGGCGGGCGCTCGCGCTGAAGTCGGGCCGCCCGCACTACGACGTGAGCGACGCGGTCTGGGACGCCTCGAACGCGGTCACCCGCCGCGCGTTCGAACTCGGCGCCGCGCTCGACTGCGCCGTGCAGCTCCACACCGAGGCCAGCGAGGACCTCACCGACCTGGCCGCCGTCGCCGAGGAGTCCGGACTCGACCCGACGAACGTCGTGAAACACTACGCCGAAGGGCGACTCGCGGGCCCGACTCCGAGCGTGATGAGCGAGAAGGACCGGCTGGAGCGCGCCGCCGACTCCGGCGAGCCGTTCCTGATGGAGACCGACTTCGTCGACGACCCCGAGAAGCCGGGGATGGTGATGGGCCCGAAGACCGTCCCGCGCCGCGTCCGCTGGATGTTAGGGGAGGGGTACGACGAGGCGGTCCGCCGCGCGCACGTCGAGACGCCCGAGGCGGTGTACGGGATCGACACCGAGGCGACCCTAGAGGGACCGACGCCGTGAGCGACGCCGCCGCGGCCGCCCGCGCCGCGCCGCCCGAAGTCCTGTTCACTGGCTTCCCCGGGTTCCTCGGGTCGGCGCTCCTCGAGCGGGTCCTCGCCCGCGGCGACGGCCCGGTCGCCTGTCTGATCCAGCCGCGGTACCGCGACCTCGCCGAGCGGCGCGCCCGGGAGATCGTCGCTGCGGTCGGCGGCGACGCGCCCGGGAACGACGACGTGCCCGGCAGCGACCCCCGCGCCTCGGCCGTCCACCTCTACGAGGGCGACCTCACGGAGCCGAACCTCGGGCTCGGGTCGGCGCTCGACGACCCGGAGCTGCTGGGTGGCGTCGACGAGCTGTACCACCTCGCGGCCGTCTACGACCTGAGCGTCGACGCCGACCTCGCCGAGGCCGTGAACGTCCGCGGGACCGAGCGCGTCCTCGACGCGGCCGAGCGGCTCGACGTCGACCGCCTCCACTACGTGAGCACGTGTTACGTCAGCGGCCGGTACGACGGCGTCTTCACCGCCGACCGCCTCCGCGAGGGCCAGTCGTTCAACAACCACTACGAGGCGTCGAAGTACCGGGCGGAAGTCGCGGTGCGCGAGCGGATGGGCGACGGGCTCCCGGCGACCGTCTACCGCCCGGCGATAGCGGTCGGCGACAGCGAGACCGGCGAGACCGACAAGCTCGACGGGCCGTACAACCTCCTCCGACTGCTCTTCGCGCAGCCGAAACGGCTCGCGGTCGCGTTCTCGGTTCCGGGCGCGGCCGAGACCGAACTGAACGTCGTGCCGCGCGACTACGTCGTCGACGCGATCGCGGCGCTGAGCGCCCGACCGGAGACGGTCGGCGAGACGTTCCAGCTCTGCGACCCGGACCCGCTGACGGTCCCGGCGTTCGTCGCGGCGCTGAGCGACGCCGCCGACCGCCGGACGGTGAGCGTCCCGATCCCGAAGCGGGCGGCGAAGGCCGCGGCCCGCCTGCTCTCGGCCGCGGGGGTCGCCGTCGAGCCGGCGACGATCGACTACCTCGACCACCCGACCCGCTACCGCTGTCCGAACGCCGAAGAGGCGCTGGCCGGGACCGGAGTTTCGGTCCCGCCGTTCGAGTCGTACGTCGACCGCCTCGTGGCGTTCGCCCGGGAGAACCCGTCGGTCGGCGACGATCCGATGACGTGACGGGCACGTCGAGCGCTCCGCACCAGAGAGCGCGAGCCGCTGGCGCGGCCGGGACGCGACCCGAACGCGGGACGGGAGCGCCGATCCCCCGAATCCCGCCGCCGAGCGGGTGAGACGCCCTCTCTCGCGGCGATCGATAGGAAAGGCATTTGAGTAGTCCGGGCGACGTACCGCACATGACCGACGACGACGCCGTCGAAACGTTCTATACCGACGACCGCTGGCAGAACTGGCTCGACCGGCTGGAGGAGGAGGACCTCGACCCCGAGAACGAGGACTCTGCGCGGCTCCTGTTGAACCTCCAAGACGACGCGGCGATCGCCGTCGTGAAGGTGCTCGCGGCGCTCGACGAGGACCGCATCGACGAGGACCGCGCGGTCGAGGAGATCCGGGGCGTGCGCGACATCGTCCTCGCCGACGTCGACTTCGACGACGAGGACAAGGTGATGCTGATCGACGGCGTCCAGACCTCGCTCGTCCCCGTCTTCTACGCGGCCGAGGAGTACGTCGTCGGCGGCGTCGTCGAGGGCGACGTGACCGAGTTCGTTCGCGCCGCGGCCGAGGCCGAGGCCGAGGACGACCTCGACGCCGCGCTCGGCTACGTCGTGCAGGCCGGCACCCGCGTCATCGACGGCGAGACGCTCGACATCGACGTCGTCGAGGACCTGGAGTACGGTCTCGTCTCCGAGTGGGTCAACGGGCTCGACTCCCTGCAGTCCGCGATCGAGGACCCGGAAGTCGTCGAGGAAGAGGACTGAGCTCGGCGGCGGACGACGGCCCCGTCCGAGATGAACCGTTTTGAACCCGCGCGACGTTAGCGAGGTATGGCGCTCCCCGCGGCCGAGATCGCGATCGTCCTGCTCGTGATCTGGACGGTCAGCTCGTTCCTCCCGCTCGTGCCGAGCGGCGTCCTCGCGGCGCTGACCGTCGTCGGCTACGCGTACACCACCGGCTTCGCCGAGCCGGGGCTCGGCGTTCTCCTCGGGCTCGTCCTCGTCTCGCTCCTGGCCTCCGCGGTGGAGCTCGTCTCGGGGATGGTCTCGGGACGGCTCGGCGGCGCGTCGACGCGGACCATCGCCCTCGGCACGGCGGTCGGCGTCGTGTTGCTGTTCGTGATGGGCCCGATCGGCCTCGTCGTCGGGCTGGGCGGCACCGTCTTCCTCGACGGCCTCTACGAGCACCCCGGCGAGACCCGCGTCGCCGTTCGGCGGTCGGCCTACGCGGTGATCGGCGTCTTCGCCGGCCCCTTCGTACAGGCGGTCATGCTGGCCGGCGTCACCGCGGCGTTCGCGCTCTCGGTCCTCTGAGAGCGGCCCGGAACGGGGTCGCGAGGCGCCGCGCCGTCACCCAGCGGTCTCGGCCTCCGGTCCGTCACGCCGCGACCGCGAACAGCAGCAGGCTATGTGAATATGTCTTTGATACGACTCAGTTACCGTCAGAGTCGAGGCTGAGTCTCATACTGTGACATCTAACCACCAACGTAATTATCTTGTACCTCAGTTCCAGCCACCCATGCATAAAAGTATTTAAAAATTGTAATTTTTCGAATCTAGTTCGGTTTTTGTAGATTATCTTGGATAGAATTTATTAGTTTCACCGTGGTTGCGGGATTTTTAATACCGTCCACACGGTACAGGATGTTGTTAGCTCGGGACCAACCTCGAACTACCCACTGTGGAGCCAGCCTAGTAAGCACGGTTCTCCTGGTGGGCCACCAGACAGCGCCTGCTATGTCCAAAGACAACAACGACGACACAAACGACGTATCGCCCCCACAAGAGCCAGCTGCTACCCCGCTGTTCTCAGCGGCAGATCTCGATATTGGTGACTATCCAGTCGTCCACATTCCACAGAACCGCCTGTTCATCCTTCAGGAGTACGCTCGTCGAATCGCTGGCGCTTCAAGCGGGTCTGTAGAGAACCACCGAAAGGGTAAGATCGGTGAAGATGCTGTCGCCAAACCGCTCGGTGTCCGAGACTCTATCAACCTCGAAGTTTACGCTGATGGTGGAGACGGGGGCGTTGACCTCCAGCACCGTGGGGCGAGCATTGATGTGAAGACAGTCGGTCAGCATCGCTCTGATCCTTCGCTAACTGTGGATGCCTACGAGCAACTACGAGCCGACTACTACGTCCTTGCATCACGAATTAGTGAGACGGATGTTCGTCTCATCGGATATGCCCCTCGTAAGTTCGTTGCGAATGCACCTGTCCGAAGTCACGAGGGTAGTAACTACCACTTCGTCGAACAGGACTATCTGTTTCCGTTTCCGCGGTCAATCTGAATACTGAATTGAGGTAGTAGTTCAGTATACCAGTCGCTATGGGGTGCAAGGTGGCGTCCGACACAATTTGGTCGGAGCCAGCCTAGTAAGCATTCTTCTGTTACTACTACAGCGTATTATATTTGTCCACGTGGACAAGCGGTTCGAAGGAGTCGTCTTTATTCTGTGGTCAGTGAGAGGGCTACAGAGATAATTTTATGAAGTTCTTTTTCGAGGCGAATAAATCCCCTCGGAGATGATTGGAATCTCACAAAGACGGAGTGACACTAGTGATTGATCGTATCTCAACTATTGAGCTTTGAGGATAGCCGAGAAGTAAACAGTCAATCTGTCATTACCAGATGTTTCCGCCCGTCAACTGGATGTCAATGGAAGCGACTGGTTGAATCAACTGACTATTTGTCTACACAGCGTCAACCAGCTATTGCAAACAGCAGCAGGTTGTGCGCCGCCGGCCCGAGCCCGACGGCGGCGACGAAGCCGAGCAGGAGGTATCCCTCCGACGGGCGGTCTCGAACGTACTCCGCGAACAGCCAGACCACGGCGCTCGCGACCGCGAGCTTCACCAGCAGGAACACCCACCCCTCGCCGAGCACCGGGACCGGGGGGATCCCGCCGAGTTCGAGAAGTATCCGGGAGACGGGCGTGCGTTCGCCGAAGCCGAGTTGGGTCGTGCCCACCGCGGTCGAGACGCCGTCGAGCGCGTGGCCGAACACCGCGAGCGCGCCGACCGCGCCGGTGACCGCGGTCTCGGGGCGCAGGCGCGTCAGACCGACCCAGACCGCGGCGGCGATCGGGACGGTCGCCGCCAGCGAGACGGTCGACCACCGCGCGCCGGCCGGGGATACTCCGGTCGCGAGCGCGGCCCCGACGACCGGAGCGAGGAGGAGCGCGCCCGCGGCGGCGAGGAGCGTCGGGACGCGTTCGGGCTGGGCGGTCGCCAGCGCGAGCCACGTCGCGCCCGCGAGCGACCCCACCGTGAGGTAGACGGTTGGGGAGCCGGCGAGCGGCGCGAGCGCGCGCGGGAGCGCGCCGACGACGTAGAGCACGTGGGCCGCGGAGCCGAGCGCCATCCACGGCGCGAGCGCGAGCACGTGGCGCCCGGTGACTCGCGGGGGGCGCCGCCGGAGCGCGACGCCGACCGCGCCGGCCGCGAGCAGGACGGCGACGAGGTACGGGAGCGGTGGGAGGGTCGTGCCCGCGGGGAGGAACGGGATCGCGCCGGCCATCAGACGGACAGGACCGGCTGGCTCGCGTAGAGGAGGACGTACTCGGCGGCCTTCCCCAGCACCTCGCCCGGGTCGCCGGAGACGGGCTCGCGCGGGACGACGATGAAGTCGGACTCCAGCTCCTCGGCGGTGTCGAGGACGACGCTGCCGGGGTGAACCGTCTTCACCGACGTCGAGAAGCCGGCCGCGACGGAGTTGCTGTGGGGCACCCCGGCGGACTCCGCGCGCCGCGCGACGGAGTCCGTGAACGCCTCGGTGTCGTCGGCGACGTCGCTCTCGTCGATGACGCCGTGGTCGATCGCGCGGACCACGTCCTCGTCTAACACGTACAGGGCGTGGACGCTCGCGCCGTACTCGGCGGCGACCGCGATCGCGTAGTCGACCGCCTCGTGGGACTCCTCGCTCCCGTCGACGGGAACGAGGACGAGGTCGATATCGAGATCGGTCATACGCGGGACGTCGTCGGGGGAGTTCAAAAAGCCCGCCCCATGCGGTCGGCGCGCCGGAGCCGACGACGGCGTCGGCGGAGCGGGGCTCAGAAGCCGGAGAGCTCGCGCTGCGGCGCCTCGCGCCGCTCGTCCGGGGGCACGTTCGTCGCGACGATCTCGTCGACCGCGTCCCGGTTGTCCGCGTCGCTGTTGATCGCGCGGGTCGCGTCCTCCAGCTCGACGCGGAACCCCGCGTCGGCGTACGGCCCCTCCATCACGCCGCTGTTGCTCACCACGACCCGGACCCCCGCCTCGTCCAGTTCGCTCGCGACGTCGAGAAGCCGGCGCTGGTCCTCGCGGTCGAACCCCTCGGCGCTGTACTCGTTGAAGCTCGCGGTCGCGCTCATCGGCTCGTACGGCGGGTCGAAGTAGACGAGGTCGCCGGGATCGGCGACGTCGAGGACGTAGGCGAAGTCGCCGTTGCGGAGCGTCGCGTCCGCGAGCACGTCGCTCGCGCGGCGGATCCGGTCCCGCTGGACCCAGTCCGGATTCGCGTACCGACCGATCGGGACGTTGAAGCCGCCGTCGGCGTTCTCGCGGTAAAGGCCGTTGTAGCAGGTCCGGTTGAGGTACAGCAGGAGGGCGGCCTCCTCCAGCGGGTCGAACGACCCCTCGTAGGGGCGCCGGTTGAACCGCGCTCGCTGCTGGTAGTAGTAGCACTCCACGTCGTGACCGCGTGGAGTCTCCTCTGCGAACGGGATCGACGGGTCCGGGTCGGCCTCTGGGTCGTCGAACGGCTCCAGCCGCTCGATCAGCGCTTCCGGTTCGTCGCGCACCCGCTCGTAGAAGTTGATCAGCCGCGGGTTCGCGTCGTTAATCGTCGCGTCATCGGGCTCCAGGTCGAAGAAGAGCGCGCCGCCGCCGACGAACGGCTCGTGGTAGCGGCCGTACGAGGCCGGGAACCGAGCGTACAGCTCGTCGAGCAGCTGGCGCTTGCCGCCGGCCCACTTCAGGATCGGCTCGGCCATGCGATGTCGAGACTCCCCCGCGGCGGCGTATAAACGTCTCGGGCTCGGTCGTCGGGGTACTCGCCGCCGGATTCAGTCGTCGGCGGGCTCGACGTCGGGGTTCGGGAGGTCGGCGACGTGGGCGGCGGCCTCCTCGAAGTTCGGCCCCGGCGCGATCGTTCCGGCCTCGCGGTCCCACTCGATGTACCCGGCCTCCTCCAACGCTGGGAGGTGGCTCTCGACGAGCTCGTCGGCGATCTCGTCCGACCGGCCGCGGACGCGGAGGTCCGCGACCGTCGCGACAGTTCCGTCGAAGAGCCCGGCGATCGTCCGCCGCGCCTGCGCCGCGTCGAGCACCGTCGGCCGACCAGAGGAGGTATCGTGTGTCGTTGACATCGCTGTTCGTATCTGTAGATGAACGCGAGGCGAAATAAAAGTACGGGCGGTGGGGCGACAGGCGAGGGAGGCGAACGACGGAGACCGGGCCGGAGACCCGTCTCGGAGGGTGGAGAGCCGGCCCCGTGACTTACCGCACCCGCAGGGTCCGGTGTAGCGTGTAGCCGGCGATCACGAGGAACACGAACGGGCGCCCCGTGAGCGGGTGCGCCAGCAGCGACCCGGTCGCGAGGACGAGGTACCCCTTGCCCGGCGGCGACCACGGGGTCCGGTCCCGCATCGCCGCCAGTTCGGCGGCGAACGCGTAGAGGAAGCCGCCCGCGACGGGGATCCACAGCGCCGCCGCCAGGAGGGTCCCGAGCGACGTGCCCGCGACCGCGCCGACCGAGCGGGGCAGCCACCCGACCGCGGTCGCGTACTCCGGGTCCGTGAGCCCGCGGGCGACGACCGACGCCGGCAGGTACAGCGCCGCGACCGCGACCGTCGTCCAGAAGGGGACGTTCGAGCGCGACCGCGAGGCCGGCGATTTGACCATACGGAACCGCGGGGACCGCACGGGAGAAACCCTCCGGTTCCGGGCGCGGACCGAGCGTCACCGCCGCACCGACCGACCCGTTTCGGGTGGAAACGTTCCAGTTTCGATAGAGGTATACGAAACTGTGGCATGGTACTCGTTACACGGCGTTAACAATCGTTTGAAACGCTCTGAGCGAATGGTCTGTGGTACCAATACTCAGAAACTATACGTAATATGAAAGGTTTTTACTCCCGCGCGACCAACGGGTAGATATGCAACCGATGAACGGCGGATACACGGCGCGAGCGGTGATGGCCGGATCCGACAGCCCGCCCAACGGGGGCCTCGTCGTCTCGCTCGCGTTCCTGGCGCTGGTCGCGCTCCCGCTGGTGGTGGCCTCCTACCCGCTCGCCTCCGCGGGGCTGCTCGCCGGCGTCGTCGCGCTCGTCGCGCTGGGGCGCTCGCTCTCCCGCCACGTCGACCGCGGAACCGTCCGAACGATCAGCCTCCCCGGACTCGGCACGGTCGAGTACCGATTCACGCGAAGCTAACTCGTCGCCCCCGCTGTTTTCCCCCTCCAACTGTTCGGTCGAACGCCGACGCTACAGGCCGTACACGACGCGTTCACCCGTGTCCAGCCCGTTCGCGAGCGCGGCGTGGATCCGCCCCTCGCCGGCGACCCAGTCGCCGAGGAGGAACAGGTCCTCCCGCCGGGCGGAGTCGATCGGCCCGCGGTCGACGCCCGCCTCCGGGAGCGCGTAGCGCCACCCCTGGTGGTCGGTCCACGCCGGGTCGGCCAGCCGCTCGTCGCCCACGACTGAGGCGGCGTGCTCGGCGAGGTCGGCGACGTTCGCCGCGGGGTCGTCGTCGTAGCGCTCGGCGGACCACTCCGGACCCGCCTGAACGACCAGCAGCGTCTCGCCGTCCGGGACGTGCCCCGCCTTGCACTCCTCGCGTGAGATCCAGCCGACCGGGTGCTCTTTGTCCGTGTTGACGAGCCCGTAGTAGGGGACGTCGATCGCGAACGGGTAGTGGAGCACGGCGGACCACACCGACCGGTACGCCACGTCGCCCACGGCGTCGACGAGCGCCTCGCGGACCGGCGACTCCCACTCGGCGTCGCGGAGCAGCTCCGCGGTCTGCGGCGCCGGGGGATTGAGGAGCAGGACGTCGAACGGGCCCCACGTCTCCCCGTCGGCGTCGTCGACCTCCCAGCGGTCGTCGGCCCGTCGGACGGTCTCGACGCGCGTCCGGCGATGGACCGTCGCATCAGTTCGTCCGAAGAGCCGCTTGGCGATCTGGGTGAGGCCGCGTCGGTAGCTCCACTTGTGATCGTCGGCGTCGCGGCCGGGCGAGACCTCGCCGTCCGCGTCGAAGGTGTACACCGGCTCGGTGATGTCGACGAGCCCCTCGTCGTCGAGCCTCTCCGTCATCAGTTCGACGACGCGTTCGTCGTCGGACTTCAGATAGTTCGCGCCGTAGTCGTAGGTCAGGTCGTCGTGGCGACGTGTCGCCGCGCGGCCGCAGATGCCGCCGGACTTCTCGAGCACGGTCACGTCCGCGTCGGGCGCCGCTTCGTCGACGACGAACGCCGCGGCCGCCGCGCCCGCACCGGCGCCGACGATACCGATATCAGTCATAACAGTTGTAGGGGACGCGGTCACTTAACCCGTCGTCTCGCGGACCCGCGGGCGGAGCGCAGGGAATCGGGCCGAAAAGGGGAACGGCGAGAACGGGCGCGGTCAGTCGTCGGCGCCGACGACCATCACGGGCGCGGCGGCGCCGCGCTGGACCCGAGTGGGGAGCGTCTCCGGGTGGACGAGCCGGTCGAGCCCAGTGCGGCGCGCGGAGCCGACCACGATCAGGTCGGCGTCGTGGGCGGCGGCGAAGTCGAGCACCTCCTCGTGTGCCGTCCCGTACCGGAACCGCTTCTCGACGTCGACGCCGGCCGCCTCGCCGCGGGCCGCGGCGTCTTCGACGAGCGCCTCGCCCGTGCGCTCGCGGCGCTCGACGACCACGTCCCAGTGCTCTGTGGTGTCGACGACGTAGAGGGCGTCGACGGTCGCGCCGTGCGCGGCCGCGACGTCGAGGCCCGCGTCGACCGCGGCGCGGCCGGCCTCGTCGTCGCCGGTGACGACGAGCACGCGCTCGAAGAGGGACCCTCCCCGTGCAGTCCCTTCGGCGGTCGGAGCGGCGGGGTCGTCGGTGGCGGTCGGAGCGGCGGTGCCTGCGGCGTCGACGTCGGTGGAATCGATGTCGGCGGGGTCGGCGGCGTCGACGTCGGCGGTGTCGATGTCGGCGGTGTCGATGTCGGCGGACATGGTGGTGGTGCCGGATTTGCCCTTTCGGAGGCTCCGGTCGTGTTCGTGTTCACCTTGGAGCGTCCTTCTCTTAACAATTTTCGACAGTATAGACGATTATCATTATCTATCCGGTGACGAACTCCAAAGTTGATCCCGATTCGCGATGATCGATCCGGATTTATTCGACGTGCGTCCAAGTAACCGACGGCGAGTCGAAGCGGTTCACCGCGTCGGACCCCGCCGCGCTCCCAGACGCCTTCTCGCCGGACCTGACCTCGCTCCCAGACGCCTTCGCACCGAC